>NZ_BEHC01000024.1:0-63050 GCF_003112495.1 Enterococcus sp. H57 | reverse complement strand
CTCCTTATAATTCTTTGGTCGGAACTATTTTGAGTGTAGCACAAATGACTTTTTTAGTTGTCTAGCTTAATTTTACAATCGGCGTAATATAAAATATACCATTTTATTAATAAAAATGCATACTAGTAAATGATATAATTCTTATAACAGGTTTGATCGCGAGAAAGGCCAAATAAAACGCTCTCCAAAATGTTAAAAAAAAGACAGGACGATGTATATTATACAAACAAGAATCGCTGACAACAGTGACTCGGATCCAGGAAATCAGTTTTATCCCCAGCTAGTTGGTGAATGCATGGAAAGTAATATACGTAGAAAGAGCTGATGACTAATGAATTATGAGTTTTTTTTAAGCAAAGAAGATCACAGAAGTTATTCATTACTTAAATATTTAGAAGCAAGCTCAAATTTATCAGAGTCAATATCGAATGTTCAAGAAGAGTTGTCGCTATCGACATTTCTCTTGAAAAAAACGATCGATAAGCTGAAACATGATTTACAAAAGTTCGATCTAGAGAAAAATTTGCGAGTAACCGTCAGTGAATTGGATATATGTCTGGAAATTAATGGAAAATGTTCTAGCAAAGCTCTGTTATCTCGTTATATAACGGATTCTTTATCTATGAAAATGGTATTGGCTTTCTTTCAGGAAAAATATATCTCAGTAGAAAATTTTGCTAAACAGCATCACGTGAGTTATTCTGTGGCTTATAAAGTATTACAAAGACTAAAAAGAAATCTTAAAAAATATCAAATTTTTTTTGAAAAGAGAAAGTTGACAGGGAATCCTAAAAACATTCGGCTTTTTTTATATAATCTTTTTAACTCAACAGAGATAAGTTTTGTGGAATTGTATACGCTACCTATAATTATAAAAACAGAAAAAATGTTAAAAGATTTAAAACAGTATTATCCTCTGTCTGCTTATGAAAAAAAGAAATTATTCCACTTTTTAGCAATCAACCTGTTGGCTGAACAAGCTGATTCTTTAGATATTGCTAGCAATCAGTCGCTATTTTTTTCGGATATAGGATTTTACCACTTAAAAGGAGTATTAGGAGAAAAATCCGTTATTTTTATCAATAAGACACTCTCTTGGCTTTATCTTCATGATAAATTGGATCAAAAATACTTGAGAAAAAATGAAGATGAAACAATCGAATGGTTGAATGAACGATTCATTGAAAGTTTTGAAAATCAGTTTAATCTGTTGCGAGAAGAGACGAGCCAATTGATCCGAAGAGAGTTAACCAAAATACATTTTAAACTTTTGCATTACACTATTAATAAAGCTGATGAATTTCCACTTGATGTTTCTTTTTTTAGAGAAAACTATCCAGCATTTTATTGCTATTTGATAGAGTATATAAATGATCTAACGTCAAAACGCAAAGAGTTGCTTCAAGATAAATTTTTTCTTTTTTTCAGTTATTTATTATTATTGATCAATCACATACCCATTCAACTGATTTCTGAACCAGTAAAGATCATCATCGATTTTTCTTATGGTGCTGCCTATAATCAATTTATCAAGAAAAATTTAAGCTTGTACATTAATCTGAACACGGAAGTGATAGAGGCAGGAAAGCCTGAGTTCCCGGATGTTATAATCACGAATAGGAATAATCTATATGAAGAAAGTGCATCTCAAGTAGTGGTTTGGCTCGATCCGCCAAGAGCAGTAGACTGGGGGAATCTTACAAAGATTTTGTTGACTATCCAAGAAGAGAAATACAAAGACAGCAAAATTGACAAGCAAATAGACGATTTTCCTGAAGAAATCATCGACAGGATCGAATAGTGAACTTCTTTTAGAAAGTCCGACTGCTTTTTCTAAAAATAAAAAAACTTGGTACGCAATCGCTGTACCAAGTTTTTTTATTTAGCTTTTGATTAAGCCATAAATAATAATTTATATAAGAATACTGCTACGACACCAGCACAGATAGGTGCTACAACTGGTACCCATGCATATCCCCATTGAGAAGAACCTTTATGTTTCAATGGAAGAAGTGCGTGTACAAGACGTGGAGCAAAGTCGCGGGCTGGGTTTAGTCCAGGACCTGTAGGACCACCAAGTGAAGCAACTAATGTCCATACAAGGAAACCGAGTGCTAAGTGAGCTGTACCAAGATTATCTTGGAAGAATGGTGCTTTTGTAATACCTAGGGCACCAAAGAATAAAACGAATGAACCAAAGAATTCATTGACGAAACCATTGAATTTAGAACCAACGCTGTTGATTGTTGAGAATGTACCTAACACATGGTTCACGTCTTCTGTTTGGTCGTAGTAAGGTTTGTAACAAGCTACTACGATCAATTGTCCAATCGCTGCACCAATCAATTGTGCAATGATATAAGGAACAACTTCAGCCCAAGGGAATAGACCATTAGATGCTAAAGCAATTGTAAATGCTGGGTTGATGTGGTTACCGCTGATTCCACCAAAAATCATTGCTGGCATCATAACCCCGAATCCATACCCGACAGCAATCAGCATCCAGTCACTGCCATATCCTTTTGTACCTTTTAAATCTACGTTTGCTACAGCACCGTTACCTAGAACGATTAGTAATGCTGTACCAATCATTTCCGCCGCAAGACGGGTCATTAGTGAGTAATCCATAAATACCTCCAAAAGTTATAAAAATGCAAAAAAAAAGAAACATCAACACGAAAAGCATCGGTGCAGTGTTTCGTGTCGGAAGGATTTCTGCAGTCTTAACAAATGTGAATAAAAAAATGAATTCCATTACTTATAAGAAACCAGACCAACAGTAAAACTCCAACTCTTTTTAAAAGTTCTCCACAAATCACCAAGCTTAACTATAAATATACCAAAAAAAAAACGTTTTTTTTCTCAAAAATTGTATCTTAGAAACAGCATGTTTTGAAACTTTCAGAAAAGGTTTGTTAGTAAAATGAAAGCTATACGTAAGGAGTGTTGTTTGATGAAATTTTTTCAAGAGTTTTTCATTATTATTTTCTTTTCTGTATTAGGAGAAGGCATACGGATTTTTGCTCATTTACCTATTCCTGGAAGTATCTTAGGTATTCTTTTTTTATTTTTAGCATTTGAAATGCATCTTGTTGATCCTGAAAAAATCGGAGCAACTGGTGATTTTTTATTGAATAATCTAGCTATTTTATTTGTTCCTGCTGGTGTAGGTTTATTGGAATATTTTGATGATATTGCTTCGATATGGCCTGTTTTACTGGGAGCAGTCGTCGTGTGTTCCATCGTCACGATGGTTGCAGCGGGAAAAACGGCAGAAGGTGTAGAAGCTTTGCTGGGCTATGTCCGTAAGAAAAAAGCAGGAAGGGTATCTGTAAACGAAATGGAGGAAAATCAAATTGACTGAGTTTTTTGTGAATCCACTATTTGGCTTAAGTTTGACTTTAGGAGTGTATGTATTATCTGATAAATTTTTGCGGAAATATAAACTGCCTGTTTTGAATCCTCTCGTATTATCGATTGTTGTTATTATCTTATTTTTGCATTTTTCTGGGATCAGCTATAAAGACTATAATATCGGGGGCAATTTTTTGACTATGCTGATTACTCCTGCGACAGTGGCACTTGCCATCCCTCTTTATAAAAACTTCCGTTTACTGAAAGAGAATTTTTATCCTGTAATGGCTGCGATTTTAGCAGGAATAGTCGCAAATTGCTTGGTTAGTGTAGGGTTCGGTTACTTCTTCTCTCTTCATAAAGAGATGGTGATCTCATTACTACCTAAATCTGTAACGACGGCTATTTCTGTCGATTTATCTCATACGATGGGCGGGGTGAATGCCGTGACACTTGCTATTGTTGTCTCTACAGGTATTTTTGGTTCGCTGATCGCCACTCATATTTTCCGCCTATTCAAGATCGAAAGTCCAGTTGCTCGCGGTGTGGCGTTAGGAAGTACTTCTCATGCTATCGGTACAGCAAAAGCAATCGAGATTGGCGAAATAGAAGGAATCATTTCCGGACTTGCGATATGCGTAAATGGGATATTGACCGTTTTGTTGCTGCCGTTATTCTTTCAGCCTTTTGCTGGCTTGTTTTGATGCGAAAACCACTATTTTATGCTACAATAACCAAAACGTTCGAGCATAAAAAAGGAGGGAAAGACGTGTATTTGTCTTCCGAGTATCTTAAACAATTTGATAAAGATCTATATTATAAGATTCTCCTCCTAGAAAGTTTTGAGGATCAAGCTTGGCATACCGCTGCACAATTAGCGCAAGTTGTTCAGCTGGATGCCCGCAGCGTGTCGAAATACCTGAACGAGCTGTCTAAAAACTATCAGCAGTTTAGCGGTAAGACACACCCTTTGTTTACAAAAAATCACCGTTCTGGTTATAACTTTTATGATACGCTCGATTCAATTGAACATGAGCGTTTTTTGATCTATCTCGTGCAAAGTACGCTGAAATTCCAGTTGCTGCACGACATTTTTTTTGAAGAATTCCATACAATGTACCAATTTGCGCAAAAGCATTACATTAGTGAATCTACTGCTCATCGAAAAATCAATGAATGGAAACAGCAACTGCAAACTTACGGAATTCGGCTGCAACGAGGTACATATATCGCTCAAGGCGAAGAAGAAATCATTCGACTTTACTTGCATATGACATTCTGGCAGTTGTTTCGAGGGAAAATCTGGCCATTTGAAACGATTTCTCAAATGGACGTAAAGAATATGGCAGAACATATCATGGCTTTTTTTAATGTTCGTCTGAACGAGATCAAAAAAAGACGATTGGAATACATGCTAGGTGCCTTTTTTTTAAGAAAATCACAGAAGCATTATGTTGTATTGAATGAGAAAAAAAGACGGCTGATTTCTGACAATCTGTTGTTCCAGCGATTTTGCCAAGTCATGGAGCCGGTATTTCCTAATTATTTTCAAGTAGAAGACGAGTTAGGCGCATTATTTCTTGTACTGATGACTCGTGAAGAATATTATAGTGATCCTAAGATACGGAAGAAAATTTTTGATTTTCATCAACAAGCAAAAACACCGCCCTTTACAGCCCTTTCAGAAGCAAAAGCCGCTCTTTCTCTTTATCAGGAAGAGCAGGGGCTGCCAGCAGAAAATCTAACCTTCGAGGCAGAAAACTATTTATTCAGCAGTCATTTTTTCGCCTATCTTTTTCCTAATGCGAAAGAAACGATTGATGGCAATAGTAGTGATTTTATTAATCATTTAGTTATTGAAAACAAGGAATTGAAACAATGGCTCGTACATTTTTTTGAAAGTAGACACAAACATCCCAATCATCTGGCATTTAAAAATCATGCGTTTTTGATGGGTCGGTATCTGACTGTGTTTAAAACATTAGGAGCCTTTACTCCACAGCTTCCAAAGATCACGATCCTTTTAATGACAGATTTCCCATTATTTGAAGAGCAACTGTTAGAGGAGGGATTACGGACATTTTTCCGTAATGAGTATCAGCTGATTTTTCTGCCAACAGATTATCGGGGGAGAGAAGTTGATCTTCTGATTTCGACAAGTAAAGTCCACCGCAAACCATGGGCGGATCTTGACTATTTTATTGTGACCGAAGAACTAAAATTAATTGATTACATCCAACTATCTCAAAAATTTGAAATGATTCAAAAAAAAACTATTAAAACAATAACAAAGAAGGAGAAAAAAGATGACATTTGAAGAAATTTTACCAGAATTGAAAAAAGGTGCAAAGATTATTCGTAAAGGATGGAGTGGATTTGAACTTTATGTTGTTCTCGTATCCGATGATGAATTTGATGGCTGTCCAGTGACACCTTACTTATTGATCAAAACAAGTGACGAAGGTTTTTCCAGCTTCGCTCCTACAGTTTGTGATATTTTAGCAGATGATTGGGCGATCGTAGAATGAAAAACCAGTATCCAGATCTAGCTAAACAGGTTGTATTTATCACAGGAGCTGCTTCTGGAATTGGTGCTGCGCAAGCCCGAGCGTTTCTTGAACAAGATGCTTTTGTATTTGGATTAGATCAAAAGTTCGGTAAAATGGAAGAACTCTCTTTGCGATTTCCTGAAACTTTTGCCTACGCACTAGGTGATGTTCGACAAATGAAAGAACTCCAACAAGCGGTATCGAAATGCCAGGATCGTTTTGGTGAAGTTACGATTTTACTGAATACATCGGGGATATTGGATGCCTACAAACCATTGATGGAAACTGACGAATCGCTGTGGGATCTTATTTATGAGACGAATGTGAAAAGCATGTATCAGCTGACAAAAATCATCCTTCCTGATATGATCCGCCGAAAAAGCGGAACAATCATCAACATGGCTTCGATTGCGGGTTTGGTTGCTGGCGGAGGTGGGATCGCTTATACAAGTGCGAAACATGCAATCGTCGGATTTACCAAACAACTCGCTCTGGATTACGCAGGACAGGGTATCCGAGTAAAAGGAATTGCTCCAGGAGCCATCCAAACACCAATGAATGCGGCTGATTTTGAAGGGAAAGGTGAGATGGCTGAGTGGGTCGCAAATGAAACACCAGTCAAGCGATGGGCACAGCCGGAAGAAGTAGCTGAGCTGACGTTATTTCTTGCCTCTCCTCAAGCAAGCTACATACAAGGAACGATCATCCCAATCGATGGCGGATGGTTGTTAAAATAACCTTGTGTTTTTTTCAAGCTTCTGTATGATAAAACTAAAGAGAGAAACAACGGTTGATGATAAAAGAAAGTCGATGACTGTTCCCGACATTCGATGCCGAACAGCCAGTTCAAAAAATTCTTTTTAATAATCGTTAATATTCGAAACTAAGCGGCTTTTCACGACCTTTTGATATAAACGGTGTTCAAAAGCTTGCAACTGCGGTAACAAGTCCAGCCAAATGAAAAATATAAGGAGCTATTTTTATTTGACTATTCTTATTACTTGTTGCAGGGCAGCTTTTTCACTACCTTCTGCGGCACTTCAGTTGGAATTTTCTTCCCATCCTTTGGTCGCAGTCATTACCAAGATAAAATTATCTTGCAAAGGAGAAATAGAACATGGAAAAAAATAATACCCGTTCAGCCAAACGCTGGACAACGACAGATGTGACTCGGATGGCGCTAGTCACTGGTTTATATGTGGCAGTGACGCTGGTTTTGTCTGTCTTTAGCTTTGGAGTGATTCAGATTCGTCTCTCGGAGATGTTCAACTATCTGTCCTTGTATAACAAAAGATACATCGTCGCGGTAACAGCGGGAGTAGCTTTGGCTAATATGGCTTCTCCTCTTGGACTGATAGATGTTGTAGTAGGAAGCGTCAGCACGCTGCTTGTATTGCTTATCAACTATAAAATCACTAGTCGCATCAAAAACATGAAAATCAAAATGGCTGTGACAGCATGCGTATTTGCTTTTTCCATGTTTACAGTAGCTGGTCAGCTAACGATTTTATATCAACTACCTTTTTTCTTGAATTGGTGGGTGATTGCTTTAGGAGAATTGGCATCAATGATTGTCGGTGGGATAATTATTTATTGGATCGGTAAAAAAGTGGATTTGTCAAAATAAAGATCTGTTTAATTTAAAATATGGCAGCGTAGAAGAGACTTTGAGTCTTCTTCCATGCTGCTTTTTTGATTAATTTGTATGAAGAAATCGATTTAGCCGTTTTTTCATCAAGATACCGATATAAGCTGCTCCAGTTGCCTTGATTGCTTCCGGCAGTAAAAACGGCAGTAGTCCACTGGCAAATGCAGTTGTAAAAGTAAGATCACCACTTATTTTCAGCCAGATCGTTCCGCAGATCAATGCAGCAAGAGAGCCCATTAGATTGGCAAAGATTGCATATAAGTAATGAGCATCCGTTCTTTCGATCATCCAACCAGTTATCCACGTTTGTAAGAGAAATCCAATCAAATATCCGCCAGTTGGCCCAAATAAAACAGCTATACCTCCAGTCATCCCTGAAAATACAGGAAGACCAATCAAGCCAAGTAAAAGATAAACTGCAACAGATATCAATCCTAGTTTTCTTCCGAGAAAAGTTGCTGTTAATCCAATAGCAAATGTTTGCCCCGTCAAAGGAACCAAGCCAAAAGGAATGGTCATCTGAGAAAGGACAGAAATAATCGCGGCAAATTCCGCAGCAAGTATTAATTCTTTCAATGTTCGGTTCATAATGCCCTCTTTTCGTTAACTTAATATTTTTATTTGGTTAACGAAATTGTAAAACAAAGTGATTACTTTGTAAATAGAAAATATAAAAAAAGACCAGCTATCCAATAGATAGCGGTCTTTTTCAAGAAAGCTTTTGAAATTATAAGCTTTGGTTGTAGTATTCAACGACAAGAGCTTCGTCGATTTCTGGATATAGTTCGTCACGTTCTGGTAAACGAGTCAATGAACCTTCCAATTTTTCAGCGTCAAAGCTTACGAATGCTGGGCGTCCAACAGTTGCTTCTACAGCTTCTTTTACTGTTACGATGTTTTGTGATTTTTCACGAACTGAGATCACTTGACCCACTTCTACGTGGTATGAAGGGATATCAACGCGTTTGCCATCAACTAAAATGTGACCATGGTTAACTAATTGACGTGCTTGACGACGAGTCGTTGCAAGTCCTAAACGGTAAACAACATTGTCTAAACGTTGTTCTAGTAAGATCATGAAGTTAACACCATGTTTACCTTCTTTGATTTTGCTAGCTTTTACGAACAAGTTACGGAATTGACGTTCGTTCATTCCGTACATGTGACGAAGTTTTTGTTTTTCAGTTAATTGCATGCCGTATTCTGATTGTTTGCCACGGCTGTTAGGTCCATGTTGACCTGGTGCGTAAGGGCGACGTGCTAATTCTTTTCCTGTGCCTGACAATGAGATGCCTAAGCGACGAGAAATTTTCCATGATGGTCCTGTATAACGAGACATTAAAATTTCCTCCAATGAATATAAGTTTTTGGAGTAAAATAATCCGTTGAAAAATTCATAATCATATAGTTTGTTCTTCAATCTTCACCTTTGCAGCCGCGGTTACACAATCGAACCCGAGACGGGGCAACAAACTAGGGATGAGTTATTATTTTTCTGCTGCATTATTTTACACAAACTACAGTATATGATAGATCATCCACGAATGTCAAGATAATTAGTACATAAAAACGCTTTACAAACCTAGGCTGTCTTTATAAAATGAGAGGGTATGTGCAAATGGAAAAAAGCGAAGGAAGTTTAAGGAGAAAATCAATGAATCCGGTATCACCATTATTTGAGAAAATCGATGCTTCAATTGAAAAGAAGGCGAATCTTTTTGAAAACAGCTTTTCACGTTACGCTGTTCGAGCGGTTCTCGCCTGTTTGTTTTTGACTTTAGGAACGGCTGTGGCATTTGCAATCGCGATGAAGGGGGAAGATATCGCGCATGGTCTAGGAAAGATTTTATACGCATTTATGTTCAGCTGGGGTCTGGTCATGATTCTATACATGAACGCTGAATTAGGAACATCGAATATGCTTTATATGACCGTGGGTGTTTTTCGGCAGAGACTTGCTTTAAGTAAGGCAGCCAAGATTCTATTTGCCTGTATTTTTTTCAATATGATTGGCGGTATATTATGTGGATTTCTTATTTCTATGACTACGCCATTTCAAGATTTAACGTTGGACAACTTTATGTTAGAATCAATAGCAGTAAAACTAGCAAAACCTGCAGCAACGATTTTGGTGGAAGGGATGTTTGCGAATATCGTTGTCAATACCGCTGTACTGATCAGCATGCGGATGAAAGAGGATGCCGGGAAAGTGATCACAGTCGTATTCATCATTTTCATTTTTGCTTTGGCAGGAAATTATATTGGTGGCGGTTTAGTAATGGGACTGGGATATGCTTGGCTGAATCAGTCAAAATCATCCTATGTGGACTAAAAAGTCGTTCATTAAAGGGGAAGTGCCATGGAAGTTTTAGTTTTTCCAAAAAATGAGGAAAAAGCGTTACAAATGGAAAAGTACATGAAAAATCTTTTTTCCTTTGCTGGAGTACCTAAGCCGGAACGCGCTCTTTTACAACAACCGTTACTGGATGAGAGCAAAAATTTATCTATTTCTGAAGTTTTAGCTTTTGTTTATTATTATTATGAACAAATCGAAAGAGAGTATCAGTATGTAGCGATCGATTTAGTCCAGAAAAACATCAAACGGCTTACATTTGAAGACTTAGTCGTATTGTTGCCACTAGTTCAGAAAAAAGAATGGTGGGACAGCATCGACTCTTGGAGAAAAGTATACAGCACATGGTGTAAAGCCTACCCAGAGCAGCGTGAAGAAGTCTTTCAATTGTTTGAAAAAAAGGAAGATTTTTGGCTACGTCGAATAGCAATCACGTTGCAATTAGGTTATAAACAGCAAACAGACACAGGACTATTGATCCGAGCAATAGACGAAGATCGTCAAACAAAGGAATTCTTTATCCAAAAAGCAATTGGTTGGGCATTACGCGATTACAGTAAGACCGATGCCGATTGGGTAAAAAGACAGCTGACAACAGATTTGAGTAAGTTAGCTGTTCGAGAGGCAAGTAAGTATTTATAAGAAAGCGAGACGACAAGAGATGAGACGCAAATTATTTGCTTTTGATATTGATGGAACGTTGTTAGATTCAAACAAACAAGCTTTAGATAGCACGAGAGAAGCATTGGAAAAATTACGCAAAGCCGGTCATCTGGTCACGATTGCTACAGGGCGGAGCCGATTTCATGCGCAAGAGATCATTCGCGATCTTGATTTTACGAACTACATTTTATGTAATGGAGCGGCCGGTTTTTTAGACCATGAACAAGTATATAAGAATTTACTAGATCGCGACCAGTTGGATGCGTTCGTTCAAGAAGCGCATCATGAGCAGATCGATACAGCTTTTGTCAGCTTAGACAATATCAAGCGTTCTTCTTCCAATGATGTAACGGTGATGGAAGAAGCGATGCATTCTTTCGGTGCTGTCTTGCCTGAATTAGATCAGTTTTTTGCAGAGGAACAAGAAATATACCAAGCGTTAGCATTTTTCGATCAAACATATGATGGGAAGTTCTCTTCATATGATAAAATTCGATTTGTCCGCTGGCATGAGAACAGTGTAGATGTCGTACCTAAAAATGGTTCTAAAGCAGCGACAATTCTGCACTTAGCAGAACAAGTAGGCATCCCTCATGAAGACATCATCAGCTTTGGCGATGGACAAAACGACCGTGAAATGTTGCGCATGTCAGGAATTGGGATAGCTATGGGGAATGCTGTGCCAGAAGTACAAGCAGAAGCTAAGATGGTCACTGATACAAACGATCAGGATGGAATTTGGAAGGCATTGAAAGAGTTAAGCGTGATTTAAAAGAGGTTGTGAAAAAGCTGTTCTGCATCAAGTAATAAGCCCAGCCAAACAAAAATAGCTCCTCCTATTTTTCGTTTTTCTGGGCTTATTACCGCAGATGCAAGCTTTTGAACACCGTTTAAGGAAGAGGTCGTGACAGAAGTGGTCAGTTTCAAGAAATAAGAAGGGATTTACGAAAATTGCTTCTCAAATTTTTGTAAAATTACGGCTTATTTCTGAAGAAGTAGATGAAACAACGTTTATTCGGGAAATGGGACTGTGACAAGATGTTTGTCATAGTCCCATTTTTTTATTTTATTTTTCAAAACTAAGAAATACCAGGAAAGAGTTCCTTTTGTTTGACCTTTTCTTTCTTATTGAAAACAACTATAATATAGAGTGATGTTAAAAGAGAAGAGGAATTTAGTGTGCGGGTATTGTTTATTGGTGATGTAGTAGGTTCAATGGGACGAGAGATGATTACTGAATATCTTCCTAGATTGAAGAAGAAGTACCGTCCGCAAGTAACGATTGTAAATGGTGAGAATGCCGCTTCTGGACGTGGAATCACAGAAAAAATCTATAAAAAATTTTTGCAAGACGGCGTAGATGTCGTGACGATGGGGAATCATACGTGGGACAACCGCGGAATCTTTGAGTTTGTAAATGAAGCTAAAAAGATGGTTCGTCCGGCAAATTTTCCGGAAGGGACGCCTGGACAAGGGATGGTCTTTGTCAAAGTGAACCAAGTCGAACTGGCAGTGATCAACATGCAGGCTCGTTCTTTTATGGTGGACTTGGATGATCCTTTTCGTAAAATGAATGAGCTGGTAGAAGAAGCCAGAAAACGTACGCCGATCATTTTTGTAGATTTTCATGGAGAAACAACAAGTGAAAAACAAGCAATGGGCTGGTTTTTAGATGGGAAAGTTTCAGCAGTGGTCGGTACACATACACACGTTCAGACAAATGATGCGCGAATTTTGCCAAGAGGAACAGCGTATCTGACAGACGTTGGGATGACAGGTCCCTATGATGGTATTTTGGGTATGCGCAGAGAACCTGTAATCGAAAAGTTTCTGACCGCATTACCAAAACGTTTTGAAGTTGTGGAACAAGGCCGATCGATTTTAAGCGGCTGTATCTTGGAATTGGATGATACGACAGGTCATGCAAAAGAAATCCAGCTGATTCAGATCAACGATGATCGACCGTTCATGGAGTAGAAAGAGAGGCAGTTTTTTGCAGCAGGAGCCGGAAATTCAAAAAGAAGTAAGGAAACTGACAAAACTTTTAAGAGAGAATGAAACGATCATTCGCTACAAAGAACTTGAAGAAAAGATCCAGCAAAACCAGTATTTAGCTGAGTTGAGAGAAAAAATCAAACAAGCGCAAAAAGATGCTGTTCATTTTGCCCACTATGACAAACCAGCAGCAGAACAAGAAGCAATCAAACAAGCGGATCAATTCATGCAAGAATTTGATCAGCATCCGCTTGTTGTAGCTTATAGAAAACAGCTGTTGGAAGCAGATGATCTGCTTCATCATTTAACAACTATGATACAAGAAGAAATCAATGGACAAATAGAGGAGGAAAAACATGCCTCAAAAAACTAAAAATACTCCTATGATGGAACAATATCTAAGCATCAAGGCCCAATACCAAGATGCTTTTTTGTTCTATCGTTTAGGAGACTTTTATGAACTATTTTACGAAGATGCGATCAAAGCGTCACAGCTTTTGGAATTAACGTTGACGAGCAGAAATCGAAATGCAGAAGAACCTATTCCTATGTGCGGTGTACCTCACCATGCAGCACAAGGATATATCGATGCCTTGATTGAAAAAGGCTATAAAGTAGCGATTTGCGAGCAGGTAGAAGATCCAAAGACGACTAAAGGGATGGTCAAGCGCGAAGTGATCCAGCTAGTCACTCCTGGTACAGTCATGGACAGCAAAGGATTGTCGGCAAAAGACAACAATTTTTTAACAGCTGTAGTTAGTCAAGGAAATGAATTTGGCTTTGCTTATGCCGATTTAAGTACGGGAGAATTGAAGACGGCTCGGTTGCATGATGAAGAAGCTGTTTTAAATGAAGCCTCTGCATTGCAGACAAAAGAACTCGTATTAGGCAGTGAGATCACTGATACCCTTCGTGAACAGCTAAGCGGGCGTTTAGGGCTAGTCTTTTCTCAACAAAATGAGATGGAAGAAAACGCGGAATTTAGCTTTTTGACAAGCGAACTAGTCGATCCGCTGGAAAAAGAAGCAACCGGCAAACTATTGACTTATTTATCGGTGACACAAAAGCGGAGTTTAGCTCATATCCAAAAAGCAGTAGAATACCAACCAGATCATTTTTTGAAAATGGATTATTATTCAAAATTCAACCTAGAATTAAGCCAATCTATTCGGACTGGGAAAAAGCACGGCACTCTTCTATGGTTGTTAGATGAAACAAAAACAGCAATGGGTGGCCGTTTACTAAAACAATGGCTAGACCGTCCGCTTATCCAGGCAAAACAAATTAAAGCAAGACAAGAAATGGTCGCTTCTTTGCTAGACAGCTATTTTGAACGTATCGATTTGCAGTCAGCATTAACGAAAGTCTATGATCTGGAACGCCTAGCAGGTCGAGTAGCTTTCGGTAATGTCAATGGGCGAGACTTGATCCAGCTGAAAACTTCTTTAGAACAAGTGCCAATGATCAGAGGGTTGATTGAAGGAATCGATCAAGGTCAATGGCAAAGTCTGCTTTCAGAAATGCAGCCGATGGACCATCTCGTCCAATTGATCGACCAAGCTATCCAAGATGATCCGCCGTTACAAATAACGGAAGGAAACATCATCAAAGATGGATTCAATGAGCAGCTCGATATGTACCGTTCTGCTATGAGAAACGGAAAGAAATGGTTGGCAGAACTTGAAGCAAAAGAGCGTCAAGAAACAGGAATCAAAAACTTAAAAATCGGATTTAACCGCGTTTTCGGTTATTATATAGAAATCACAAAAGCAAATCTTGGAAATGCAGAACTGGAGAAGTATGAACGAAAACAAACTTTAGCAAATGCAGAGCGTTTCATCACACCAGAACTAAAAGAATTGGAGACACAAATCCTCGAAGCAGAAGAAAAATCTGTTGATTTAGAATATCAGTTGTTTTTAGCTGTGAGAGAAGAAGTCAAAAAGGCTATCCAGCCGCTACAAGTACTTGCAAAAGCAATCAGTGCAGTAGATGTGCTACAAAGTTTTGCAACGATCAGCGAACGCTATCAGTATGTTCGGCCAGAACTTGTCAGTGACAAGCATCAGCTTCTGATCAAAGACGGACGACATCCTGTAGTAGAAAAAGTATTAGGACATCAGGAATATATCCCTAACAGCGTAGAAATGGCAGAAGACGAAATGATCTTGCTGATTACAGGACCGAATATGTCTGGTAAAAGTACGTATATGCGACAGTTGGCATTAACTGTTCTGATGGCGCAAATGGGCTGTTTCGTTCCGGCAAAACAAGCAGTTTTACCTATTTTTGATCGGATTTTTACCCGAATTGGTGCAAGTGACGACTTAATTGCTGGACAAAGTACTTTTATGGTAGAGATGATGGAAGCCAATCAAGCCCTGCGTTATGCTACGCCAAACAGTTTGATTTTGTTTGACGAACTAGGGCGAGGAACAGCAACCTATGACGGAATGGCGTTGGCCCAAGCAATCATCGAATATATCCATCGTCATGTACAAGCAAAAACACTCTTTTCTACTCATTATCATGAACTGACGGTACTTGAGAAAGAACTTCCGCAGCTTAAAAATGTCCATGTTGGAGCCGTTGAAAAAGACGGAGAAGTTGTCTTCTTGCATAAAATGATGGATGGACCTGCGGATAAAAGCTACGGCATACATGTGGCAAAGATCGCAGGATTGCCTTCCAATCTACTAGAACGAGCAGCAGATATCCTGCATACGCTAGAAAATGGCGATAACGGACACCATACTGTTCCAGCTGAAGTAGAAGAGAAAACTAAAACAGCCAAACAGGAGCAAATAAAACCACCTGCAGAAAAAGTAAATCAAGACCATATACAAGACCGTGTAAAAGAAGAAAACCAACAGCTTTCTTTATTCAGTGAATTATCCGAAAATGAAACAGAAGTCATTGAATCACTGAAGCAAATAAATTTACTAGAAATGACGCCAATGGATGCACTAAACACATTATATGAATTACAAAAACAACTGTAGGAAGAAGGCGGATATCGATGGCCAAAATCCAAGAATTATCTGAACGTTTAGCTAATCAGATCGCTGCGGGAGAAGTAGTGGAGCGACCAGCTTCCGTTGTGAAAGAATTAGTGGAAAATGCAATTGACGCCGGCAGTACTCAGATTGATATCTTAGTTGAAGAAGCGGGACTGCGGACGATCCAAGTGATTGATAACGGAGAAGGCATTTTGGCAGACGACGTAGAGAATGCCTTCAAGCGGCATGCGACAAGTAAGATCCATAATCGCGACGATCTTTTTCGCATACGAACGCTGGGCTTTCGAGGGGAAGCTTTGCCAAGTATTGCCTCTGTTTCTGAAATGACTCTGGAAACGGCGAATCAGGAAGAAAAACAAGGCACCTATCTGTCGCTGAAAGGCGGAGAAGTTATTGAGCATCGACCAGCACCACTGCGTCAAGGAACGAAGATTACCGTCAGCAATCTGTTTTTCAATACGCCAGCCCGCTTGAAATACGTGAAAACACTGCACACAGAATTAGCGAACATCGGGGACATCGTCAATCGACTGGCATTGAGTCATCCATCGATTGCTTTTCGTTTAGTACATGATGGAAACAAAATGCTGGCAACTGCTGGAAATGGCGATCTGAAACAAACAATTGCGGGAATCTACGGATTATCTACCGCAAAAAAAATGCTGAAAATCGAAGGAAAAGATCTAGATTTTGAGTTATTTGGCTATGTTTCATTGCCTGAGGTGACTCGTGCCAGTAGGAATTACTTATCGACGATCATCAATGGACGTTTTATCAAGAACTTTTCCTTGAATAAAGCAATCGTTGCAGGTTATGGGTCAAAATTAATGGTCGGTCGTTTCCCTATTGCTGTATTGGAAATCAAAATGGACCCGCTTTTAGTAGATGTAAATGTTCATCCGACGAAGCAGGAAGTCCGGCTGTCGAAGGAAAAAGAACTAACAGAGCTAATTAGTAACGCCATTCAAAAAGCATTGTCTCAAGAAAATCTGATTCCAAGTGCAGCGGATAATCTACGGTTTAAGAAAAAAGTACCTGATCAGCCTAAAACAGAACAAATCGAAATCGATTTGTCCTACGCTTTTGAAGAAGAAAAACCTAAAAAGCCAAGTAGTTTGAATTTTGATCGAGAGACAGGTACCTTTTTCGTAGAAGAACCAAAGAACACATTTGTTGACAGAATTGTTGATAAGTCTGTGGAAAATGTTGAAAACTATTCTGGTTTTTCTGAAGAAAACACCACTTATCCAGAAAAAACAGCGAAAACGGTGGATAAGTTTGGTGAAAATGTTGATAACTTTGTAGAAAAAACAGTGGAAAAATCTGAAAAGAAAGAATTTCCCATTGTGGATAACATGGAGAAAACAAATGAAGAACAAGCAGATAAATCCGTAGAAGAGGATGAAAAGATTTACGAGGAAGAATTGACACTCCATCCTGAATTTGATTTCACTCAAGGAAACGACAAAACATTAGAACAAGCCATCAAGAAATTAGAAACGGAAAAACCAGTACAACGTTTTCCTCAGTTGGAATATTTTGGACAGATGCACGGAACGTATCTTTTTGCCCAAAGTAGCGATGGGTTGTACATCATTGATCAGCATGCTGCCCAAGAGCGCGTTAAGTATGAATATTTCCGGGAAAAAATTGGGGAAGTATCTGATGATCTGCAAGAATTGCTTGTTCCATTTGTGTTAGACTATCCAAACAGTGATGCTTTGAAATTAAAAGAGCAAAAACACTTGCTAGAAGATGCAGGGATTTATTTAGAAGAATTTGGTCAAAACAGCTTTATTGTACGGGCCCATCCTACTTGGTATCCCAATGGAGAAGAAGAATCGATTATTCGGGAGATGATCGATATGCTGCTGACAACTGGAAGTGTGAGTGTAAAAAAATTCCGTGAAGCAACAGCAATCATGATGAGTTGCAAACGATCGATTAAAGCCAACCATTATTTGAATGAAGCACAAGCACGTGTGCTGCTGAAGGATCTGGCACGATGCGAAAATCCTTTCAATTGTCCCCATGGCCGTCCAGTATTGATTCACTTTACCAATTCGGATATGGAAAGGATGTTCAAACGAATCCAAGACCCGCATTAAGTCAAAGAGAAGAGGGAAAACATGAAGATTGTATTAGCATCCCAATCACCAAGAAGAAAAGAGTTATTGGCTCATATCGTTTCAGAATTCGAGATTGAACCTGCTGATATCGATGAAACGCCATTTCCAGACGAACAGCCCGTCGATTATGTTCGTAGAATGGCTGAAGAAAAAGCACGAACTGTCTGGGAACAAGATGAAAAAGAAGACCATTTAGTGATTGCCAGTGACACGACTGTTGTTCTCAATCAAGAGATCATGGGTAAACCAGAAGATCTGGCTGAGGCTGAATTCATGCTGAAAAAACTAAGCGGGGAAACACATACTGTATATACAGCTGTTGTTTTAAAAACAAAGGAACGAGAAGAACGGATACTAGCAGAAGCACATGTCACTTTTTATCCTTTGACAGACGAAGAGATCAAACGCTACTTGGAGACGGGGGATTATGCGGATAAGGCAGGGGCATACGGCATCCAAAATGCTGCGAGTGTATTCGTCAAAGAAATTTCTGGAGATTATTACAGTATCGTAGGATTTCCGATTGGTGCTGTCAATCAGGCACTGAAAACATTCATTTAAACAAAAAAGCGGACTATCTGATTTTCGATTGAAAATCCATGATAGCCCGTTTTTTTTATTGAAAAGATTACTTATCTACTCTGACTAAGATTTTACTTCAGCTTTACCGACTGCTTCGCCCGGGCGAACAAGTCCTGATTGGTCAAGAGAAAGTCCTGCAACTTTTTCATTATTGGTCAAAGCAACAATAATGTCAGTTTTCTTGCCAGCTTGTTCTATTTCTGGCAAATCCATTTCAGCAATCAGGGTCTCTGGTGTGACAAGGTATCCTTCTTTCACGAATACATTGAAAGGAACACCCTTTAGTTCAACAGTATCTAATCCCATGTGAACAAGTACTTCCAGCCCCTCATTAGAAAGAATACCAATGGCATGTTTTGTTTCAAAGACACTCGTCACTTTACCGTTTACTGGTGCATAGACTTTGCCGTTTGACGGTTCGACAGCATAACCGTCACCCATCATTTTTTGTGAGAAAACTGGGTCATTTACTTCAGTTATTTCCTTGATGGTCCCTGCAGCGACTGCGAATAATGTTTCTTTTGTTGCAACTGCCGTACCAGTTGCTGAAACAGGTTCGAAAGACTGTGGCGTTGCTGTTGCGCCATTTGCTGTTTGAAGTTGTACATCAGCAGCATTTTCAGGAACAGCAGGATCAATCTTATTCAAAATTCCCTGACGTCTAAAGATGATCGTCAAGCCAAATGGAATGATGACAGCAATGATCATTGCGATGATGAAAGGTACCCATGTTTCTGCTTGGATAGCTAGTATTCCTGGCAAACCGCCTACTCCGATCGCGTTAGCTCGAACACCCATCAAGTTAGCAAACATGCCAGCTAATCCAGAGCCGACCATTGCAGCGACGAAAGGATAGACGTATTTCAAATTGATTCCGAACATAGCAGGTTCAGTTACGCCTAAGTAACAAGAAATCATTGCTGGAATCGAGATTTGTTCTTCTTTTTTATTCCCACGATGTAAGAAGATGATGGCTAAGACTGCAGAGCCTTGGGCGATATTTGATAAAGCAATCATCGGCCATAAATTCGTTGATCCGAAATCTGCAATCAGCTGCATATCGATGGCATTGGTCATATGGTGGAGACCAGTAATCACTAAAGGAGCATACAGGAATCCGAATACGGCACTAAACAACCAGCTGATAGAAGACGTCAATCCAGTATTTACGATATTTGAGATCCAGCTTCCGACTGTCCAGCCGATAGGACCTAAAATAACGTGTGCAGCTAAAACAGTTGGTAACAATGAAAACAATGGAACAAAAATCATCGAGATCGACTGAGGGATATATTTGCGGAAGAAGATTTCTAGATACGCTAACATAAACCCTGCCAGCATGGCTGGAATAACTTGCGCTTGATAACCAATCATCTGGACTTGAGCAAAACCAAAATCCCAAAATGGAATATCTGC
Organism: Enterococcus sp. H57; assembly: GCF_003112495.1. Taxonomy (NCBI): domain Bacteria; kingdom Bacillati; phylum Bacillota; class Bacilli; order Lactobacillales; family Enterococcaceae; genus Enterococcus; species Enterococcus sp. H57. Next base: position 43,341 of record NZ_BEHC01000024.1, on the reverse strand, counting down.
TGCGGCTGTGGAAGCTACACTATAAGCATTTAATAATTGCGGAGAAACTAACGTAATTCCTAAAACGATTCCTAATATTTGTGTAGTACCCATCTTTTTTGCAATACTCCAAGTGATACCTACTGGAAGAAAATGGAAAATTGCTTCACCCGGTAACCACAAAAAGGCATTGACACCATTCCAAAACTTCGAGTGTTCAACGATTGTTCCACCAAGACTTTCAAACTGGATACCTTCAAGTACATTTCTGAATCCAAGGATCAATCCACCGACAATGATTGCAGGAATCAGTGGTGTAAAGATTTCTGCTAAAACGGCAATAGCACGTTGAACGGGATGAAGGTTTTGTTTTGCAGCTGCTTTTCCTTGTTCTTTGGAAACCCCTTCAACTCCAGATACTGCAACGAAGTCGTTATAAAAAGTAGAAACATCGTTTCCTATGATGACTTGGAACTGTCCTGCATTCGTGAACATCCCTTTTACGCTAGGTATATCTTCGATCGCTTTTTCGTCCGCTTTTCCTGGATCATTCAGGACAAAACGCATACGAGTCGCACAATGACTAACTGCAGCAATATTTTCTTTTCCGCCGATATCATGTAACAGCTTCTCGGCATCTGCTTGATATTTTGCCATATCAATAAACCCCTTTCTCTTAACTTGTCTATGCAAGTTGTTTCTTCATTTACTATACTTTTTTTCGGAGAGAATTGCAAGCGTTTTATTAAAAAGTACGAGAGAAAATGATATCGTTTTAAAAAGCTTAAAATAAGCTTTTCTTAAAAATAGGAACATTGAAATACAAAAAGAGCTGTAGTATAGTGAAGAAATGATGGAAGAACGAGTGAGGGAAAAAACATGAATAAGTTCAATGAAATTTTTTTAGATTTGGAACAGAAAATTTTAGCGAAAGAATATCCTCCGCATTCGCTTTTACCCAGTGAGAACCAATTGATCAAAATTTATGGTGTTTCACGAGAAACAATTAGAAAAGCGCTGAATCTTTTGACTACGGAAGGTTATATTCAAAAAAAACAAGGAAAAGGTTCGATCGTACTGGATCGGAATCGCTTCGACTTTCCTATTTCTGGATTGACTAGCTATAAAGAGCTACAGGAGACCCAACGTATTCCAAGTGAAACGATCATCCATACGTTAGAAGAAACAGAAGTGACAAAAGCATTGAACGAGATCACTGGCTGGGAGATCGGTGCGCCTGTTTGGCATTTGATACGCGAAAGAAAAATCAATGGCGAAGTAGTTATATTAGACACCGATTATCTATTAAAGGAAATCGTTCCTATTTTAACTCCAGCACAAGCACAAGGATCGATCTATGAATATTTTGAAAATGAGCTTTCTTTGACGATTGCTTACGCGCAAAAGGAGATCACAGTAGAAGAAGTAACGGAAATCATGAAAACAGCGATGGATCTTCACGATGACACTTATGCAGTAGTAGTCAGAAGCCTCGTTCATCTGGAAGATACCCGCTGTTTCGAGTATTCTGAGTCGGTTCACCGATTAGATAAATTCCGTTTCGTTGAGTTTGCCCGACGCCGAAAAGTGTAAATAGTTCAAAAGAAAGCAAATTGTTGGCATCTGTCCACTTTGGCGCTATGATAGGATCACAAAGGGGGCATTTTTAATGGATAAACCAATAAGACCAGAAAAAGAAGAACTGAAAGAAAAGTTATCACCCATGGCTTATGCAGTCACACAAGAAAATGCAACAGAACGACCATTTAGCGGGAAATATGATGATTTTTACGAAAAGGGGATCTATGTAGATATCGTCAGCGGTGAACCGTTATTCAGCTCTGCAGAAAAATATGATGCAGGTTGTGGCTGGCCATCATTCAGCAAACCAATAACGAAAAGACAAGTGCGCGAAAAAGCCGATTTTTCTCATGGCATGCATCGAATAGAAGTTCGAAGCAAAGAAGCAGATTCTCATCTCGGACATGTGTTTACCGATGGACCAGTAGATCAAGGTGGTCTACGTTACTGCATCAATTCTGCCTCACTGAAATTCATTCCATATGAAAAGATGGATGAATTAGGTTATGGGGAATTCAAATCACTTGTAGAATAATGGAAATACACAAAGAGCGGTACAATACGGGGATTTACTCGATCGTCCGCTCTTTTTTTATTCAAGCGATTGCTATTTGAAAGAAACGCTCCCCAGACTCCTTTTTTCACAAGGTGAAATGTGCTACAATAAAGGGAACGTATGTGTGCAAAAGAAAGAGGACTAGAATATGTATGAATATCTGACAGGTGTGGTTACCTTTATCAACCCCTATTACATAGTAGTAGAAACCAATGGTATCGGCTACCAGATTGCACTAGGAAATCCTTACCGCTACAGTAGCAAACTAAATCAAAAAATAAAAATTTATGTCCATCAGGTAATACGTGAAGATGCGCATCTTCTGTATGGATTTGATTCGCTAGAAGAAAAGCAACTGTTTTTGCGATTAGTAAGTGTTTCAGGAATCGGTCCGAAAAGTGCCCTTGCAATCATGGCAAGCGAAGACCACTCCGGTTTGATTCAAGCAGTAGAATCCAGTGATGTCACTTATTTGACGAAATTTCCAGGAGTAGGGAAAAAGACAGCACAACAAATGATCTTGGATCTAAAAGGAAAATTCGGTGAGCTGAGTATCGATACACCTTTTAGTCTATTTGATGAAGCAAACACAAAAGACGCTACAGCTCTATCTGAAGCAATGGAAGCTCTCTCGGCTCTTGGTTACAGTGATCGAGAAATCAAACGTGTAGAAAAACAATTAAAAGAAGTAGATAATCAGACAACGGATGAGTATCTACGCCAAGCACTCAAGCTAATGATGAAAAAATAAGGAGGAGACCAAATGACAGATGAATACTTGTTATCACCAGAATCTGGCGAAAATGAACTGAGTTTGGAAAAATCTCTTCGACCACAGCTGCTTTCTCAATATATCGGACAGAGAAAAGTCAAACAAGAACTTCAGATTTACATCGAAGCTGCCAGAAATCGGGAAGAACCTTTAGATCATGTTCTGTTGTACGGGCCTCCTGGATTAGGAAAAACGACGATGGCCATGGTCATTGCTAATGAGATGACCGTAAATATTCGTACGACGAGTGGCCCTGCTATCGAACGTCCGGGTGACTTAGTAGCAATCTTGAATGAACTGGAAGCAGGGGATGTCCTGTTTATCGATGAGATCCATCGATTACCTAGAGTGGTAGAAGAGATGCTTTATTCAGCTATGGAAGATTTCTATGTAGATATCATGGTAGGACAAGGGCCAACCGCACATCCGGTTCATTTCCCTCTTCCTCCCTTTACTTTGATTGGCGCGACGACACGGGCAGGTATGCTTTCTGCACCTTTACGAGATCGATTTGGCATCATTTCTCATATGGAATATTATGACGAACAGGATCTGCAGGAGATCGTTTTACGTTCTTCGGATATTTTTCAAACAGAGATCATTGAAGAAGGGGCATTGGAAATTGCTCGCCGATCACGAGGAACGCCTAGAATCGCTAATCGCTTGCTCAAACGGGTTCGTGATTTTGCGCAAGTCCAAGGAGACGGGAAAATCGATCGTCCTATAGCGGATCAGGCACTTACTTTGCTACAGGTCGATCAGGCTGGATTGGATTATGTTGACCAGAAATTGTTGCGAACAATGATCGAGTTATATGGCGGCGGACCAGTAGGATTAAGTACGCTTTCAGTAAACATAGGAGAAGAGCGTGAGACGGTAGAAGATATGTATGAACCGTATCTGATCCAAAAAGGATTTTTAAAGCGTACACCTAGAGGGCGAATTGCTACTGCTTATGCCTATGAACATTTTGGTTACGACTATCATATATGATTTTTGCTTTTAGATTGGAGGAAAATGAATGAGTGATACAACACGTACGAAACAATTGATCAAAAACGTATTGATTGATTTGTGCCAAACGCAATCTTTTCGAAAAATCAGCGTCCAAAAAATCGCAAATGAAGCAAAAATCAATCGACAAACATTTTATTATCATTTTACAGATAAATACGATTTGCTTCGTTGGGTCTATTGTGAGGATGCATTGCATTATTTAGATCCACAATGTCTTTCACTTGATAATTGGGAAGAGCAAGCATTGAAAATGCTGAAAGCAATTGCTGAGAAGAAAGAATTTTATGCAAATACTGTGCTTTCTGACCCAGAAATTTTACAAAAAGAGTTTTCTCAACTGATCCAAAAATCATTTATCAAGATTTTTGAACAAATGGATGAAGAAAGACAACTTTCTGCAAGAGACAAACTATTTTATGCTCGTTTTTTTTCTTACGGTTGCAGTGGTGTATTAGTCAATTGGATCACGAATGAATATGAAGAAACACCGATGGAAATCGCTATGCAGCTTTTCCGTTTAGCCAAGGATACGGAATTATATTCTTATCGTCTTTATGCAAAAGAAGAGTTGGAAGAACAGTAATAGAAAAATTTTTTGTTGGAAAAGCAATGATCGCTAAAAGGAGATGGGGAAATGACAAAAATTTTATTTGTTTGTTTGGGAAATATTTGCCGTTCACCGATGGCAGAAGGCTTGCTGAGAAAACGAATAGCATTAGAAGGAAGGGAAGCAGAATTTTTTGTGGATTCTGCTGCTACAAGCACGTATGAAGTTGGAAAGACACCGCACCCTGGAACGAAAAAAATATTAAACCAAGAAAAAGTAGATATGACGAATATGGTTGCTCGGCAAATCACACCCCACGATTTTGAAACTTTTGATTGGATCATTGGCATGGATCAAGAAAATGTAGAAGAACTGAAACGAAGAGCACCACGCTCAGCGCAGGGGAAAATCCATTTGTTTTTAAGTAGCATTCCTGGAAAAGAAAAAGAAAATGTTCCCGACCCATACTATACCAATAACTTTGATGAGACATATCACTTGATCACAGAAGGCCTGAATCATTGGTAGAATATTTGGATTGATGAAAATAAAATAACAAACAATTTGTAAAGTTAACGCTTTCTTTTTAAGGCGATGTTAGAGCATTTCCTTGTTTTTTTGTAAAATGTTAGGTAAAATAAAATTAATTAAGTAACACTTTCTTAGCTAAAGGAGGAGTGCATTCGATGAACGAAGAGACAGTATCGCCAATGAAGAAGCTTACGAAGTTAGTTACTCATACTTCGTATCAACTTTTTGATTCTTTTGTAAATGACACTGAAGAACATGCTAAGAATGTACGATTGCAAGGAAAGTTTATTCTTGAGCTGCAAAAAGCTGCTACTGAACATAGTCTAGTTATCTTACAAGTAAGAGCAAATCGTTTGAGTAGCAAGTATGAAACGATCTCAGGCTGGGTGGCGACAAAAACGGTCGAAAAAGACCGAGTGATGATCCGCCTACAAAACGAAGAGCAGCAGATCCGGATGGTTCCTGTAGAACAAATTGAAAAAATAACAATCCTTTCACCAGCAGGGGAACAGGAACGGTTATCAAAATAATTTATACCAGATAGAAAAGCACGTATGAGCTTGTACCATCAATCATTACTAATCAAAAATAACCGAATGCTTTAAGCTGATATCAGTAAAACGGAACGTTTTAGGATGAGTATCATAGCATGACAGCATTCGGTTGATTAGTTGAATCGATTGGATGGTACAAGTTTTTTTGATAAAAAAAGGTCCTGCTAGCCGGGGAGCTAGCAGGATAAGGAGTTAAAAATGAAAAAGTGTTGTTAGGGTTGTTTGTTGGTATGCTTATATAATAGTCATTAGTTGTGAATATTTTGTGACGAAAGTTTTCGAAAGTTGTTAAGTTTTTTTGCGAAAACTATTTTTATATCATATATATGTCTAAAATCTATATTATAAAAGAAATGTTGTTTGATCAGCTTCTCTTCGGTATTAGTTCAAAACAAAACGGCAAAGTATATGGAGCTACTTTGCCGTTTTGTTTCTCTAATACTCAGGTCAGTTTATAGACGCTCAATAAACGGTGTTCAAAAGCCAGTTTTTCGGTATTAAGTCAAATTTATGCAAAAATGTGAGAAGCCATTTTCACAAAATATTTCTTAATACTTGAAACTAAGCGGCTTTTTCACGACCTCTCAATAAACGGTGTTCAAAAGTCAGTTTCTCGGTATTAAGTCAAATTTATGCAAAAATGTGAGAAGCCATTTTCAAAAAATATTTCTTAATACTCGAAACTGAGCGGCTTTTTCACGACCTCTCAATAAACAGTGTTCAAGAGACAGCCTATCGGCAATAAGGCTGAACGTCTCTTTCACAACCTCTTTTATCAATCTGCTACTTCTTCTTTCTTAGCGAAACTCCAAATCAGTCCGATAACAAAACCGATAACTGCTGGTACGATCCACCCCATCCCCAATTTGAAAAACGGCAAGTAGCTTTCCGCAACATATAAAAGATTTTGAACAATAGGTGTTTGTTTGATAGTTTCTGGGCAAGCGTTCAACCCATCAAAAATCGAAGCAATCAATGTAAAATAAGTAGTCATTCGATAAACAGCCGTACGCTGCTTAAACAAAGGACCAACTAACACTAGTAAAATCAGTGTCATTGCTAATGGATAGATGAACATCAAAACAGGCAACGAAAATTGAATGATATTCGTCAAGCCTACGTTTGCCGCTAAACAAGGAAGGATACTAGCAAGTGCAACAAAGAATGCGTAATTTCTTTGCGGAAACAAATCTGTGAATGTTTCTGCAAAAGCTGTAATCAAACCAATACCGGTCTTCAAGCAAGCTAATATAACGATAAATGCTAATAAGATACTGCCATAAGTACCTAAATAATGATCAGCAATCTGAGCCAGCGTGATCCCGCCATTTTCACTTAGAGCAAAGCTACCTAAGCTCATAGCACCTAAATAAGCGAGCAAAGTATAAATGATTCCCATCAATATAATGCTGATCGCACCAGATTTGATCGTGTCTTTAGCGATTTCAGCAGGTTTTGTTACACCCATGTTTTGGATTGTTGTGACAATGATGATCCCAAATGCTAAAGCAGCAAGCGCATCTAATGTGTTATATCCTTGAGTAAACCCTGTGAAAAAAGCATGCTCTTGATAATTTGGCTGAATAGGCGCTTGATTTACAGAACCTAGTGGATTCAAAAAAGCAAGGAGAAGCAAAGCACCTAATAAAACCAAAAATGCAGGATTCAGGAACTTTCCAACATAATCTAATATCTTTGTCGGTTTTCTTGAAAACCACCAAGCCAGCACAAAAAATACAATACTGAAAATTGCTAGATATAGCGTCTGTCTGCTAGGATCGATAAATGGTGCTAAACCAATCTCGAAAGATGTGGTTGCAAGGCGAGGTAAAGCAAAAAACGGTCCGATAACTAAGTAAAGCAAGATGGTAAAAACCATCGCATATGTTTGATTTATCCGTTTTGCTAATTCATATACACCTGAGCTTTTCGATACACCAATGGCAATCACCCCTAAGAAGGGAAGACCGATACCGGTAACCAAGAAACCTAGATTCGCCCAAAAGGTAGCAGCGCCTGCTTCTTGACCCAAATGAACGGGAAAGATAAGATTTCCAGCACCAAAAAATAGACCGAAAAGCATGGAGCCTATAAAAAGATAGTCTTTAAATGATAATTTTTTTGTCATACATAACTCCTTTACGGTTTTTTTAAAAGTAACAAAATTTCGAAAAATATGCAACAATTTTCAGAAAATTTCCTATATAAAACGATGGTTATTTAATAACGTAAGTGATAAAATAAAAGCGCTGAATCATCTGAGGAGGAATCATCGTGACAAAGTCGAGATTAGAAGCATTTACTGATGGAGTGGTAGCCATTGTTTTGAGAGTTCTTGTATTAGAGATCAAGATCCCTAATACATCTAGCTTTCATTCTTTATGGGTCATCCGAAATACATTATTAGCTTATACCATCAGCTTTATATTTGTTGCGGTGATCTGGGTGAACCATCATCGTATATTTCAGATGGCAGAACGAATTAATTACCGAGTGGTCTGGTCGAATATCTTTTTGCTCTTTTGGCTGACTTTATGTCCTTCTGTTACTAGTTGGGTCGGGCGTAACCCTGAAGCTTTTTGGCCTGAGATGGCTTATGTCTTAGTATACACGATGTGGAGTTTTTCTTTTGGTATCTTGATGAGGCAAATCATGAAAGCAAATAAACCAGATTCCCATGTCGTGAGAGTTTTGTCAAAGGACCGTCGAAGTCTTATCTCCATGATGATTAACTTATGCTTGATTGCCGGTGTCTTTTTTGTACCGTTGATCGGGTTATTCGGACGTTTTTTTGTATCTGGTATTTGGATTTTTTCCTATAAAAAAGCAGATGCCTATTATCAGCGGTTGTTTCCGGGGAAATAGAAAAGAGGCTGGGACAGAAGCTTTTAACTCCAAGAAATAAGCCGAAATTTCACAAAAATTTAAGAAGCAATTTTCGTAAATTCCTTCTTATTTCTCGAAGCTGACCACTTCTGTCACAACTACTTTCTTACTTCTTACGTTCATATTTCATATGATAGATTAGTAATAGAAGCAAGAACCACACAGGTGTTAGTAATAAAGCGATTCTCGTATCTTTTCCTAGGAACAAGACGACACACACAAAGGCCATGTAAAGAAATACCAGATAATTACTAAATGGGTACAACGGCATTTTAAATGAATGAGCTTTTTTGCCGAGGATACTTTTACGATATTTCATGTGCGTGTAGACAAGCATACTCCAGATAAACAAGAAACAAGTAGTGGCAATACTGCTTACTAGTGTGAATACTTCACTAGGCATCACGTAATTCAAGATAACAGAAATGAAAATGACGATAGTAGAAAATGTCAAAGCATTCCCTGGCACATGATGTGTTGTTAACTTTTTGAATTTTTTAGGGGCACTGCCTTCTTGCGCTAAAGAACGAAGCATACGTCCTGTACTATATATTGCACTGTTGCAGGCAGAAGCTGCTGCACTTAATACGACTAAATTGATCAAGGAAGCAGCAATCGTGATCCCAATTTCCGAAAATACTTCTACAAATGGACTGTTATCTGGATTCAAGCTGTTCCATGGATAGATTGCCATAATGACAAAAAGAGATCCTAAGTAAAATAAGATGATCCTGATAGGAATATTATTGATAGCTTCCGGCAACACTTTTTCAGGATTTTCTGTTTCTCCAGCGACTAATCCAACTAATTCTATCCCAGCAAAAGCAAAGGTTACCATTTGGAAAGCTAAGATAAATCCTTTTGCACCAGTTGGAAAGAATCCGCCATGAGACCATAGATTCGTGATACTGGCTGTGCCAATATCTGTCGTATAGTGGGTGAGGATCATATAAGCTCCTACGAGGATAAAGGCAATGATCGCTACAACTTTGATCAATGCAAACCAAAACTCTAACTCACCAAACAATGAGACAGCCACCATATTCAAGCAAAGAAGAAGACCTAATGCAATCAGTTCAGGAAGCCACTGAGGAACACCAGGCGCCCAGTAGCGTACATACATTCCGATGGCTGTTAAATCGGCCATTGCAATCGATACCCAGCAGAACCAATACGTCCAGCCAGTGATGAAAGCCGCTTTTTTGCCAAGATATTCTGCAACAAAATCCAGAAAAGAATGGTTATTGGTGTTTGATAACAGAAGTTCGCCTAACGCACGCATAATGAAAAAACAGATGCATCCAGTAATAAGATAGGCGAGCAATATCGAAGGGCCAGCTAGCTGGATAGACTTTCCGGAACCTAAAAACAACCCCGTTCCAATCGCTCCGCCAATAGAAATCAGTTGGACATGTCTATTTTTCAGTCCACGCTGCAGTTCTTGCTCTTCATTCATTTTTAAATCATCCTAACTAAAAAAGTTTAATTACTTCCATATTAAGAGAGTTTTCTGAAAAACACAACTAAGATTCCAAAATTTTCAGAAATTTACCTTTTATGAGTAATTCATAAAAAAGAACTGCGGTAAACACCGCAGCTCTTTGTCCCAATCAGCTATTGATCCTAAGCATTTAAAATACGTGAAAGGAATTCTTTTGTACGTTCTTCTTTCGGATGGACAAAGATATCTTCTGGTGTACCTTCTTCTGCAATCACACCTTTATCCATAAAAATGACACGGTCAGATACATCTTTTGCAAATTCCATCTCATGCGTCACGATAAGCATTGTCAAGCCAGTATGTGCTAAGTCTTTGATCGTATTAAGCACTTCGCCAACCATTTCAGGGTCTAACGCCGAAGTAGGTTCGTCGAATAGCAATACATCTGGATTCATTGATAATGCCCGAGCAATTGCGACACGCTGTTTCTGTCCACCAGATAATTGTGCTGGTTTGGCTTCGATATAACGATCCATACCAACTTTTTCCAGATTTTCGATTGCTACTTTTTTGGCAGTTTCTTTATCTCGTTTCAGGACAGTTGTTTGACCAGACATACAGTTTTCCAAGACATTCATATTGTTGAACAGGTTGAAGGATTGGAAAACCATACCTAGATTCGTTCGATATTTAGGTAAATTATATTTAGGAGCTAATACATTTTCTCCATTATAAATGATCTCGCCGCCTGTTGGTTTTTCCAGTAAATTGATACAGCGCAAGAAAGTAGATTTACCAGAACCGGAAGAACCGATGATCGTCACAACTTCACCTTTATTGACTGTTACGCTGATATCTTTCAATACTTCATTTTCACCGAAGCTTTTTCTTAGATGTTTGATTTCAATAATTTTTTCATTCATGATTCTTCCTCCTTATTCCTGCAAATTTGAATTGTCGATTTCTTCAAGCTTGGTATAAGCTGAAGGACCATCGATTTTCTTTTCTACCGCCCGCAGGATTCTGGTGATCGTAAAGGTCATGACTAAGTAGATGATCCCGACGATCGTAAATGTTTGGAAGAATTGGAAATTCGCACCGGAAGCAGAGTTTCCTTGGAAGAACAAATCAGCTACGCCGATTACACTTAAAACTGCTGTATCTTTGATATTGATAACAAACTCATTTCCTGTTGCTGGCAAGATATTCCGTAAAACTTGTGGAATAACAACTTTTCTCATCGTTTGGCCATGGGTCATACCAATGGCTTGCGCAGCTTCGAACTGCCCTTCATCTACTGCAAAAATCCCCCCACGAACGATCTCTGTCATGTAAGCTCCAGTATTGAGAGAGACAATAAACAAAGCGGCAATCGTTCGGTTCAATGAAATGCCAAAAGCGAGTGCCAGACCGTAGAAGATGACCATTGCTTGTACCATCATCGGTGTTCCGCGGAATACTTCGACATAGATAGAAAGAAGTGCATTTCCGATTTTTTGGAAGAAGCGAGTCAGTGCATTTCCTGATTCAGGTACCGAACGGAAGACACCAATCAGTAATCCAAGTGTAGTACCGACAACTGTTCCGATCAATGCGATGAACAAGGTAAGTCCAGCACCTCGTAAGAACATATTGCCGTATTGTTTCCAAATCGTAGTGAAATCAGAAATGATGCCAGGTTTTTCTTCACTATCAGTTGCAGCAGGCTGATCTTTGACTGCTTGGTCCATAATTTTGGTTCGTTCATCGTTAGAGATGCCAGAAAGAATCTGGTTTACTTTTTGGATATCCGGGTCGCCTTTACGCATACCAACAGAAATCTGAACATCTTCCGGGTTTGTCTGGAAGCCATCTGCACCGCTGAATTCAAGCATTTCCAAGTCTTTGTTCACACTAGTTGCCGTTACACCTTCCGGACGTTCGCTGACATAACCATCGATCATTCCAGAAGCTAAAGCTGTTCTCATTGCTGAGAAATTATCCATTGCTTGTTGTTTCTGCACATCTGGTATCTGATCGATCACAGTATAGTGGAATGTATTTAACTGAGCAGTGATCTTTGCTCCAGAAAGATCTGCTAAACTTTTTGCTTTTGCATATTTGCTATCTTTTTGAACTACTACTACTAATTGTGATTCGTAATAAGGATCGGTAAAATCAATTTCTTTTCGTCGTTCAGCAGTAGGGCTCATTCCGGCGATGATCGCGTCGATCTTGCCTGATTGAAGGGCAGGAGCCAGACCATCCCATTTCGTTTGGACGATGACTAATTTTTTCCCTAAACCATCTGCTACTTTTTTAGCGATTTGAACATCATAACCGCCGGCGTAACTATTTTGGCCTTGAATTGGCAAGGCATTATTCTCATCTGTTTGTTGAGACCAGTTGAAGGGTGCATACCCAGCCTCCATACCTACGCGAAACTCATCGCTCGGTGTTTTTTCATCTGCATTTGCCAGAGATCCCACACTGAATAGTGAGAAGACAAAAGCAAATAGTACGGCAACTGAAACCATATTTTTTTTCATTTTTTTCTCCCTTTCTGATTATATGATACACGAGCGGTCTAGATGAAATGCGGTAAAGCTTTATCTGAAAAAATAAAAAGCGACCGATTTATAGATATAAAAAGGCCGCTAAAATTCCATAAGGTGATAAACCTCTCACAAAACATAGCGCAACTTAGCATCACTGCTAAGACAGTCCGCAAGCTCTTAACTTGCGTCCCAACATACACTCCAAGCAAAAAAGTGCACATTTCGGCGATCCTCCCTATTCCTGCTTCTCCATGTTTGCTTCACTCCACAGGGTTAATGATTCTCGCGACCTCTACCTCATTGATTGAGGCATCTCGTATTCAGTTATTTATACAAAAAAAGTTTACGATACTCGAGAGGCTTTGTCAATCTATAACTGCTGGTTTTTGAAAAAATACTGATAAATATAGAAATCTTTACTTTTACCGAAAAAACAATCAAAATGTGAATCATCTATCCATTGCAAACGATAGTATAATTATACACAAAAATGTATGTAATACAATAAAAAAAGAACTAGAACAGAAAATTTCCTGTGTCCAGTTCCATCTCGATCATTTAAGCTGCCGCTTTCTTTGGCTCACGTCCTAGGATCGCTTGCAAAAGAACAACGACGCCATAAATGGCTAATATTAGATAAATCAAACTTGAGTATTGGGTGATTCCCCAGCCCCATGTTCGATATACGGCTAATGTAATGGCTAAAACAATTGCGGCAATCACGTTGAATAAAGCAAAAGCCCAAAGATTTCCATTTTCTTTGCGTACAAGATAAAAAACAGAGAAATAAACGCTTAACGCTAACCAGGCGATACAAGCCAGAATAACGCCCCAATAAATAAAGAATGGTAACATATCGATTCACCTCACTTTTATACAGCAGTATTGTAACACGTTTTCATTCTTTTGTCAGTGAACATTGTGATAAATTGCTCAAATGCCCATAACACTTTTTTATTCCCATTTTTCTGACTTTTCAACAATAAATTTGTTCGAGTATGGGCTATAATGGAAAGTGAGGTGACAAAACATGAAACAATTAACAGTAGACGAAGCAGCAAAAGAGATATTAGCTTATCAGCAAATTACATTTTTGACCGGTGCAGGGGTATCCACACCTTCTGGAGTGCCAGACTATCGATCTTTGTCAGGAATCTACCACGGGATGGAGCAGCCGGAATACTTGCTGAGTCATCAAGCAATGGTGAATGAACCGGATAAATTCTATCAATTTGTCAAAAAGATTTATCATCCTGAAGCAAAACCCAATATCATTCATTTGGAAATAGCACATCTAGCGAAAGAAAAAAATGTTTGGGTTGTTTCCCAAAACATCGACGGTTTGCACGCAAAGGCTAAAAGCCCGCAACTCGTCAATTTTCATGGGAGTCTGTATCAATGTCATTGTCGAAAATGTCAACAAACGGTAGACTGGAAAGAATATCTTCACAGCGACAAACATCAAGCATGCGGAGGACAAATACGCCCAGACATCGTGTTATATGGTGAAGGGTTTCAAGATGGAGTCATGGAGCAGGCGGCTTATGCCGTCAGCCAAGCAGAGCTGATCGTCATTGTTGGAACGAGTTTTCAAGTTCATCCGTTTTGTGATCTGGTACAGTTTCGCCAGCCGTCAGCCAAAATCTTAGTAATCAATCAAACGCCTGTTTATTTAGCGGAGCCTTATACGTTTATTCAAGAAGACGGAGCGGTTGTTTTCAAAAAAATACAAGAATTAGGAGCAGATTATGACTGAATTCAAAACCGAAAAAGAAAAAATGATTGCAGGCGAGCTTTATTTTGCCAATGATCCTGAGCTGGTTGCCGACCGTATGTTTGCAAGAAGTCAAAGCCAAATCATCAACCAAGCAGAATCAGCGGAACTGCGATCCCAATTGTTGAAAGAGACTTTTGGCCGTACAGGGAAAAAAATCTATATGGAGCCAGTTATCAATTTTGATTACGGATATAATATATTTGTTGGGGAGAATTTTTATGCAAATTTCAATTGTACATTTTTAGATGTCAGCACGATTGAAATCGGTGATAACTGCATGTTCGCTCCGAATGTCCAGCTTTACACGGCGACGCATCCACTACATCCAGTGAAACGTAACAGCGGTCTGGAGTACGCAAAACCCATTAAAATCGGTAATAATGTTTGGTTAGGCGGAGGAGTTATCGTCACGCCGGGTGTCACTCTAGGGGACAACGTAGTAGTCGGCGCAGGTTCGGTTGTGACCAAATCTTTTCCCGACAATGTAGTGATTGCAGGAAATCCTGCTCGTATCATCAAGACAGTAGAGGAAGAACTAACAGAAGAGTCTCTTGAAACATTACGTCATAAGATCGATATGATCGATCGAGAGTTGGTTGCTTTATTAGAAAAAAGAATGGATACGGTAACTAAAATAGGACAAGTGAAAAAAGAAGAAAACCAAGCAGTTTATGATGCAAAAAGAGAGCAGCAAGTATTGGATAAAGTTGTTAGTCTGCTGAAAAATAAGGGATATAAGGAAACAATAACAGACACGTATGTTGATTTGATGAAACACTCGCGCGAATACCAAAACAAAATGAAGGAGGAATAAGTGTGATCGAAGGAGAGACACGGCGAAAACAAATCATGCAAACCTTGGCAAATACAGAAAAACCAGTGAGTGCTAGCAAGTTTGCGAAAACTTTTGGAGTCAGCCGTCAGATCATTGTAGGCGATATTGCTTTACTACGAGCTGCAGGTAAAAGTATCGTGGCAACAGCAAGAGGTTATATCCTCGAAACAGAAGAAACCAATACTGGGCACATCAGTAAAATCGCTGTCCAGCATGGAAAAGATCAAACAGAAGAAGAACTGAGACTAATCGTTGAAAATGGTGGTGAAATCATTGATGTAATTGTGGAACATCCCCTTTACGGTGAGTTAGCAGGAACTTTGCACATCAAAACGCCACAAGATATCGATTCCTTTATGAGACGTTATCAAAAAAGTAATGCTACTTTGTTATCCGAATTAACAGGCGGCATCCATCTGCATACGATCCGCTACCCAGAAAAGCATATGCTGAAAAACATCAAACAAAAACTAGCTGAAGCAGGAATCCTCTACGAAGGATAACATCGTAGCTGCTACTTTTTATCCTAGAAACTATTCTATCATCTCTGAGATAAACACCCATATGGAAGAAATAAGAAAAAATAAGAAAAGATGCGTATCCAATACACAGAATTTTTTGGAATTGCGATTTCTAGATGTCTATCTAAATTTCGATTAGTGGAGAAACATAAAAAAGGGAAGTGCAGCTTTTGAGCACTCCCCTTTTTTATAAAGCTTTCTTGTAGCATAGTATCGAAGGAACCTGCCAATTCTCTACTCGATCACCAATACGCCTTCTTTTAGTGCAAATGGATTTTGATCGTTGATGTGGTCATAGAACATCACACCGTTGATATGGTCGATTTCATGTTGAACGACGATCGATTCATAATTCTTCAAACGAATCTTGTGTTTTTCACCATTCATATCATAATAAGACACAGTGATTTTGGCATGGCGAACAACATATCCTGGTACTTCTCGATCAACAGATAAACAGCCTTCACCTTCCCCTAAACAAGCATCTTGAACAGAATGGCTCAAAATTTTAGGATTATACATAACAGTACTTAGAGAAGGTCCATCTGCCTCTGGGTCAGGACTTGGTACGTGAACAGCAATGATTCTTTTAGAAATATCTAATTGAGGAGCAGCTAAGCCAACACCGCCTCGTAAGTGTAGTTCTTCAGCTTTGATTGGATCTTGGCTGTTTTTTAAGAACTCAAGCATCTCTTTTCCTAAAGAGATATCTTCTTCGCTTAATGGAAGAGAAACTTCTTTTGCAACTTCGCGTAAGGTCGGATTTCCTTCACGAATGATATCATCCATTGTAATCATGGAATATGTACCCCTTTCTTAAAAGACTGTGTTTCAAGTCTATTTTCGCATTATAGTTTACCACAAAAATGGAAAAGTAGTAGTAAGATTGTTTGAAAACTACCTTTTCTTAATGATTAACTACTTGATTTTCAACCCGGTTTCAGGTAAAGTATAGCTGTGTGCTCTAGGCACATGACCTGCCACTTGGTTAAGCGAATCACCAACGTTTTACTCAGTCGCAGGGGAATAATCGAAAGAGGTGAAAGAAATGGCAATTTCAAAAGAACGCAAGAATGAAATCATCAACGAATACGCTCGCCATGAAGGGGATACTGGTTCTCCAGAAGTACAAATCGCTGTATTAACTGAAGAAATCAACCACTTGAATGAACATGCACGCGTGCACAAAAAAGACCATCATTCATACCGCGGCCTAATGAAAAAAGTTGGTCACCGCCGTAACTTGTTAGCTTACTTACGTAAAACTGACGTTCAACGTTACCGCGAATTGATCAAACGTTTAGGCTTGCGTCGTTAATTTTAGTCAAAAAGAGTGGGATTCACATGAATCTCACTTTTTTTACTCATATATCAATTAAGTAAAATTCCGTGATCAAGCTAGATGGACTCCTACTAACCAAATGAAAGCTGCTCAAAAGACGGCTTTCGGCAGTTTTCATTTGTTTAGTAGCGTCTTGCTTTCACGAGAAGGAAAAGGAGAAGTTATGTCAGAAAAACAAGTATTCAAAACGACATGGGGCGGCCGTCCCTTACAAATCGAAGTCGGTCAGCTAGCAAAACAAGCAAACGGAGCCGTTTTAGTCCGTTATGGAGATACAGTAGTCTTAAGTGCAGCTGTGGCCTCTAAAGAAGCAAAAGATACAGACTTTTTCCCATTAACGATCAATTATGAAGAAAAAATGTATGCAGCAGGGAAAATCCCTGGAGGTTTCATCAAACGAGAAGGCCGTCCAAGTACGGAAGCAACATTGACTGCCCGTTTGATCGACCGTCCAATTCGCCCGATGTTTGCAGAAGGCTTCCGTAATGAAGTCCAAGTAACGAACATCGTGATGAGTGTAGAAACAGACTGCTCGCCAGCTATGGCAGCAATGCTAGGTTCTTCTTTAGCACTATCAATCTCAGATATCCCATTTGACGGCCCAATCGCAGGCGTAGAAGTTGGTCGTGTAAATGGCGAGTACGTCTTGAATCCAACAGTAGAACAAGCAGAACAAACAGATATCGAATTGACTGTTGCCGGAACGAAACAAGCCATCAATATGGTTGAAAGCGGCGCGAAAGAAGTTTCAGAAGAAGACATGCTTGGTGCATTGCTGTTTGGTTTTAACGCTATCAAAGAGTTAGTTGCTTTCCAAGAAGAAATCGTTCAAGCAGTAGGGAAAGAAAAAATGGAAGTGACTTTACTGCAAGTTGATGAAGTATTGAAAAAAGAAATCTTTGATGCTTCTTACGCTACAATGAAAGCAGCAGTAATGACTGAAGAAAAACTTGCTCGCGAAGATAATATCGAGCAGGTGAAGATCGATATCCGCGAAGCTTATGCTGAGAAATTTGCAGGTCATGAAGATGAAGATCACTTGTTGAAAGAAGTTAAACAAATCACAGAAGATCTTGAAAAAGATGTCGTACGTGAATTGATCACCATCGATAAGATCCGTCCTGACGGGCGTAAATTGGATGAAATCCGTCCATTGTCATCAGAGGTCAGCTTATTGCCACGTGTACATGGATCAGGTTTGTTCACACGAGGACAAACACAAGCTTTATCAGCTTGTACACTCGCACCTCTAGGAGAGCACCAAATCATTGATGGTTTAGGGGTGGAAGTCAGCAAACGATTCATCCACCACTACAATTTCCCTCAATTTTCTGTTGGTTCTACAGGACGTGCAGGCTCTCCAGGGCGTCGGGAAATCGGACATGGCGCATTAGGTGAACGTGCGTTAGCACAAGTAATCCCTTCAGAAGAAGAATTTCCTTATACGATCCGTTTAGTAGCAGAAGTATTGGAATCAAATGGTTCTTCTTCCCAAGCAAGTATCTGTGCTGGCACATTAGCATTGATGGATGCAGGTGTACCAATCAAAGCGCCAGTCGCCGGTATTGCGATGGGACTTGTTTCTGATGGTGAAAACTATACGATCCTAACTGATATCCAAGGGCTGGAAGATCATCTTGGCGATATGGACTTTAAAGTTGCCGGTACAAAAGATGGTATCACTGCTTTACAGATGGATATCAAGATTCAAGGAATCACAGAACAAATCCTAACTGAAGCATTAACTCAAGCAAAACAAGCACGTATGGAAATCTTAGAAGAATTGACTTCAACGATTGCTGCTCCACGTGAAGAATTAAGCCAATATGCACCAAAAATCGAAATGATCCAGATCGAACCTGCTAAAATCAAAGATGTTATCGGTAAAGGCGGCGATACGATCAACGGAATCATCGATGAAACTGGTGTGAAAATCGATATCGATCAAGATGGAAAAGTAAGTATTGCTTCAGCTGATGCAGAAATGATCAAAAAAGCTATCAAGATCATCGAAGATTTGACCAAAGAAGTCAAAGTTGGTGAAGTTTATCTAGGGAAAGTTGTCCGTATCGAAAAATTCGGTGCATTCGTCAACTTGATCAAAGGAAAAGATGGACTTGTCCATATTTCCCAATTAGCAAACGATCGTGTCAATAAAGTCGAAGATGTTGTTAAACTAGGTGATGAGATCCTTGTGAAAGTAACTGAAATCGATAAACAAGGACGCGTAAATCTGTCAAGAAAAGCAATGTTGAACGAAGATGGTTCAACGAAAAATGAAGAAAAATAATTTAATTCATAGGAATAATGTACTTGTGATCGTGAAGGTGACAGGGGGACAATAATTATTCGAAAAAAGGGGACTGTGACAAAAGCCGTGTCACAGTCCTTTTTTTTCGAATAAACGGTGTTCAAAAGCTTGCATCTGCGGTAATAAGTCCAGCCAAGTTAAAAACATTAGGAGCTGTTTTTACTTGGCTGTTCTTATTACTTGATGCAGAACAGCTTTTTTACAACCTCTCCAATAAACGATGTTCAATCAGCTGTCCCTCGATATTAGCTCAAAAAACGGCAAAATATGAGGAACTATTTTTCCGTTTGTTTCTCTAATACTCAGGTCAAACCGCTGATTTCACAACCTCTGATTCACGGTGTTCCAGAAGCAGCTTCTACGGAAATAAGCTGAACACTTTTGTTACAACTTCTTTTTTTCTGGAGTTTCTTGGCGCATATTTTTGGAGTCCTTCTGAATAAAGCGTAAAATAAAAGTGAGAAATATGGATAAAGGAGGGAAAGGAGATGCTGAATTTTTTATGGTCGTTATTTATCGGCGGTATATTAGGTTTGATAGCTGGCGCAATTTTAGGAAAGGAAGTCCCGGGAGGCGTATCTGGAAATATCATTATCGGTTTTTTAGGTAGTTGGCTCGGCGAATTTTTACTAGGACCACTGGGACCGGAACTCGGCGGTTTTTATTTGATACCAGCATTATTGGGTGCAATTTTTTGCCTTGCTCTTTATTCATTTGTGGCAAGACGTATCAGAGAACGTCCAAAGAAAGAATAATTTTATTCAAATAAGTTGACACTTCAGTGTGTTACTTGGATAATTAGAAGCAATTTAGGAAAGCGGGTGTCATGGATAAGAATATCATCTATCATTCAAGCTTACCTAAAGGATATCCATATAACAAGAAATGAGGGAAAAACGTGGCAACAACGCACAATACCAAAAAGATATCAATGGCTGGCCTGCTTGTAGCGATGGGAGTCGTCTACGGAGACATCGGGACAAGTCCGCTTTACGTTATGAAATCGATTGTTGAAGATAATGGCGGATTGTCAGGAATCAATCCTGATTTTGTTATCGGATCAGTCTCATTGATTTTTTGGACATTGACTCTACTGACAACAATCAAATATGTCGTGATTGCATTGAATGCAGATAACCATGGTGAAGGTGGAATTTTCTCACTCTACACACTTGTCCGAAAAGGTGGGAAATATTTGATCATTCCTGCAATGATCGGAGGAGCTGCCTTACTAGCAGATGGGGTATTGACCCCTGCTGTGACGGTAACGACTGCGATTGAAGGCTTGCGAGGAATTCCGCAGTTTTTTGACCGGTTCGGTAATAACCAGAACGTGATCGTCATTATCACTTTAGTTATTATTTTTGTTTTATTCATGGTCCAACGCTTTGGTACAGATATTGTCGGAAAAGCATTCGGACCAATCATGTTCGCTTGGTTTACTTTTTTAGGCGTAATGGGATTAATGAACTTCAGTCAAGACTGGACAGTTATCCGTGCACTGAATCCTTATTATGCTATCCAGCTGCTTTTTAGTGCAGATAACAAATTAGGCTTGTTCATTCTTGGAAATATTTTCCTGGCTACGACAGGTGCAGAGGCGCTTTATTCCGATCTTGGACATGTCGGCAAACGAAATATTCGTCTGAGCTGGCCTTACGTCAAAATTTGTTTGGTTATCAATTATTTTGGGCAGGCTGCGTGGTTGTTGAATGTTTATCAAAACCCTGAAGCACAGCAAATCAAGAACCTGAATCCATTCTTCCAAATGATGCCTCAAAGTTGGATCGTGATCGGCGTTGCTTTTGCAACAGTCGCTGCAGTCATTGCTTCGCAAGCATTGATTACAGGTTCGTTTACGCTAGTTTCAGAAGCAATCAAGTTGAAACTGCTGCCTCGGTTAAAGATCATGTATCCTGGGAACAGTATCGGGCAAATGTATATCCCAGCAGTCAATCTGATTTTATGGATCGCCTGTTCTCTAGTGGTTGTCACATTCCGAACGTCTCATCATATGGAAGCTGCTTACGGTCTATCGATCACTGTGACGATGTTGATGACAACAGCACTGCTTTACTTTTATCTTATCCAAAATGGGCATTCTCGTTGGCTTGCATATTTAGTTACCTTTTTCTTCGGTGCGATAGAAGTCGTTTTCTTTATCTCAAGTGTTGTCAAATTCTTCCGAGGCGGTTTTGTAGCCGTTCTGATTGGTTTGATCATCTTAGTCGTGATGTTTATTTGGGAACAAGGGAACATTATTCGCGAATCGTCAACCGAGGATGTGTCTTTGAGAGATTATATCCCGCAGCTTAGAGAATTACGTGATGATACTTCTTTACCAATCTATCAGACAAATGTGGTCTTCTTGGTTCCTGATATGGCTGAAGATAAAGTTGGCCGACAGTTCATCTATTCGATTTTAGATAAACGGCCTAAAAGAGCACGAGTCTATTGGTTTGTTCATGTGGAAGTGACGGATGAGCCATATACGAAAGAATATCAAGTAGATATGATGGACACTGATTTTATTGTCCAAGTGAATCTGTTCTTAGGTTTCAGGGTCCAACAGGAAATCAACGTATATGTTCGCCAAGTCATCCATGATTTGATGAAACAAGGCCGTTTGCCAAAACAGCCACAAAGATACTCTCTGACACCAGGGCGAGAAGTTGGCGATTTCCAATTTGTCCTGATTGATGAAGTAGTTTCCAATGTGACAACTCTAGGAAAATGGCAACGTCAAATCATGCAGGCAAAACTGGCAATCAAAAAAATCGCTACCTCGCCAGAAACATGGTTTGGGCTAGAGTACAGCGAAGTAAAACATGAAACTGTTCCGCTTATCATTGGAAATACTCGGAAAACATGGTTGAAAGAGCGGTTGTGAAAGTAGCGCTTTGACCTGAACTAATGTCGAATGTCAGCTACTTGAACACCGTTTATCAGAGGTCATGAAAAAGCTGTACTGCAACAAGCAGTAAGAACGAGCAGATAAAAACAGCTTCTCATGTTTTTCATCTGTTTGGGCTTAATGCCGCAGATGCAAGCTTTTGAATACCGTTTTTATCAGAGGTCATGAAAAAGCTGTTTAGCAACAAGTAACGCAATGATTTTGAAGTGATAAGGAGATGTGGCTGAAAAATGCCGCATCTCCTTTTTTATTCCTAAATATGAATACGCATTATTTTCAATCCTTTTGTAGAAAAAGGGTACAATAGAAAAAGAGAAAGGCGGGAGAATATGGTTATCAATTTCATTATTTTATTTTTGATGATTGCAATTACTTCATTTTTTGTAGCAAGTGAATTTGCTTTAGTGAAAATCAGACGATCAAGATTGGAACAACTAGAAAAGGAAAATGTAAAGAACGCCAAGCTAGCTCTTCATGTTACACACCATTTAGATAACTATTTATCAGCTAGTCAATTAGGAATTACGCTAACCGGTTTGATCATCGGGTGGGTCGGTGAAGGATCTGTCGCGGCTTTACTAGAACCAGTGATCGGTAAACTACCTTTTAGTTCGGCTATTAGCAGTACAATCTCTGTGGCGCTGGGATTTATTTTAGTTACGTATATCGATGTGGTTATTGGCGAACTGCTTCCTAAGAGCTATAGTATCGTCAATACGGAGAAGGTCGTCTTGTTCGTAGTTAAACCACTTCATTATTTTTATAAAGTAATGTTTCCTTTTATTTGGGTATTGAATCATTCAGCTGCAGGGCTAGGGAAGCTATTAGGTGTGCGTCTCGTATCTGAAGGAGAAGAGACATTGTCTCAAGAAGAGCTGACATTAGTCGCATTGAATTCTTATGAAAAAGGAGAGTTGACCAAAGAAGAATATCATTATTTGGAAAACGTGTTTGAATTTGATGATACCTTGGCAAAAGATATACAAGTAGACCGTACGTCCATGCAAGTATTCGAAGCTTCAGAAACCGTCAAAGAAGCGATAAAAGCTTCGATTGAACAAGGACATACTCGCTATCCGGTTATCTTAGAATCAAAAGACAATGTTTTAGGTTATGTCACCTTGCCAGATTTGATCAAGCAATCTTATAAAGATGACCAGCTGACAGTAGAACAGTTGATTGAAGAGCCGATCGTAACAACTGAAACGATCCCTATAAAAAAATTATTGACGATCATGCGAAAAAAGGGAAAGCATATTGCTATCTTAAAAGATGAATACGGAGGGACAAGCGGCTTAGTGACGATTGAAGATATTTTAGAAGAAATCGTCGGGGAAATCCGAGATGAGACAGATTTGGACGAAGCATTGATAGCGGAACAGTCAGATGGCTCTTATATCATCTCCGGCAAACTAACATTAGATGATTTCCAGCGTTATTTTCATGTAGAGATTCCAGAGTTTGAAGAAACGAATTTTACTACACTTGCGGGCTTTGCTTCTAGCCGATATAAAGAAATAAAAGCAGGAACAATCATTGAGATTGCATCATTCCGTTTCACGGTATTAGAATACCAGCATGCACATATCGATTATTTCAAAGTAGAGTCCACGGAAAGAAAAACAGAATAAAAGAAAAAAGGCTGTGACATTTTTTGTCACAGCCTTTTTGTTATCTAAAAAACCTGTTTTCGGTAAACGAAGAAGATATTTTCAATAAAAGTTTTCATTTTTAGCCGCAACGATTTCTTTTAATCAAGGCTATCTTGCTTCTGCATGTTCTAATGTGAAATGTTCCTCTTCACCCATGTGTTTCAATTGTTTCATCGAACGCATATAAGAGTAAAGCAACACGGCAACAGAACCGATCCAAGCTAAAGGAGAAGCTGCTGCTGCTCCTGGGTATCCCCACATTCCTGTAAGAACGATAGCTGCAAAAGAACGCATAAGCAATTCCATCATACCGGCGATCGTAGGGATCTTGCTTTGTCCAAGCCCTTGAAGTGTGTAGCGTAAAATGAACAGGACTGCTAAGATCCAGTAAAGAGACCCATTGATATTGAAGTAGGTTTGTGCTAATTCAAATACACGTGTTTCTGATGGGCTAACAAACAATTGAACAAAGAAATGACCGAAGAAAATGACGATAGCACCTGCTAAGAGACTAAATCCGACACTCATCAGTAAAGTTTGACGTACCCCTTGCAAGATTCGGCCATATTCTTTCGCACCATAGTTTTGTGCAGTGAAAGTTGCCATTGCAATACCAAATGACATCATCGGCTGATTTGCAAATTGGTCGATACGACCAGCAGCGGCTTGAGCAGCTACGACATCTGTCCCTAGACTATTTAGTGCTGCTTGTAACACGATAGCACCAACAGCGATGATCGAAGATTGAAACGCCATTGGCAAAGCAGCATTTAGGTGTACAGCAAACTCTTCTTTTTCAAATTTGAAATCTTTTTTGCGTAACTGTAACAAAGGCATTTTTTTCTTGATATACACTAGACACAGTACGCTGGAAGAAACTTGTGCGATTACTGTAGCAATAGCTGCACCTTCCACACCCATGCCAAAATAGATAATAAAGATCAAATCAAGTACGACGTTGATGATGACCGCAATGATCAGAAAGAATAGTGGTGTGCGGCTGTCACCAAGTGCGCGAATGACATTAGAAAGCAAATTGAAACTGACTGATGCAAAGATCCCTAATAAAATAATTGAAATAAATGTTTGTGCTTGATCAAGTATTTCAGGAGGAGTTTGCATCAATTGAAGCATCGGACGAATAAACAGGAGACTTAGGACAGTTAAAATCACAGTGACGACAAGACTAATGACAACACTAGCAGCAAAACTTTTCTTCAGACCCCGATAATCTTTTGCACCGTAACGTTGTGCGGTAATAATGGCTAAACCAGCTGTTAAACCTTGGGCAAAGCCAATGATCAAAAATGTCAGGCTTCCAGTTGCACCAACCGCTGCCAGCGCATTTTTACCTAGCGTCTGACCCACGATGATCATATCGATCATATTGTAGAACTGCTGAAAAACATTTCCGATCAGTAAAGGAACAGTGAACATCAAAATCAGTTTAGCGGGGCTTCCTTTTGTTAAATCGCGCATCTTTTAAACTCCTTATATCTTTAAAATTTAGTTAGTAGTATATAGCGTTTATCCTGAGAATACCAATTAGAAATCAATGATAATTTATGAAACTCCATAAAAAGAAGCCAAGAATTGAGTCAAAGAATCAACAACTTGGCCTGGTCTGTAAAATAAGGGACATCCACGTTTATCTATCACCTTAATATTGTCTAATCTCACTTGGTAAAAGGATCGTTTCTCTCGTACCGTCATCATAGGCGTATACTTGAGCAGGAAATTGGTTCGAATAGGCAAACGGCAAATCAATATCCATTTCCACATTGCTTCCTGCTTGAGAAAAATGCATCGTCACTTTTCCACGATTTTCGATCAAATCAAAGGTTAATATATTTTCTAATGGAATGACTCCCTTAAGATCTAGGTCAATAATAAACCATATACTGTCAATCAATTCATCTGGCAAACTTGATACGACACCAACTGAAGCGTAACGGTTGCGGCTGCTATCAAAACTTTCAAACATCTGTTTAACCTCCTTCGAATCAACGAATGTTTTATTTTTATAATTAATCCTAGGATAAACTAGAAATACTTACTTCAACGAGGGTTCATTCTAATAAAGAATCAGGAAAAATGCAACAATAATTGAATACTTTTTTTCAAAGTATAAATTTTTATAAAGGTACGATAAAAGTATGCGAGGAAAAGCTTGGTAAATTAGGATTTTTCGTTTGTAAAGCCATTTACAAAAGTGGAAGCCCCATATGAAAATAAACGATTAGAAATAAAAAAGGCGTGTTAAAAGCTGCTGACCCGCCGCTTCTAACACCACCTGATTGTTTCAGTATTATTCTTCTGTTGAACCGATCACTTCTGGTTCGCCACCTTCACCTGTGCTTTCTTCTTCTTCACTTTGAGCGACTACAGCAGCGATTTGCTCTTCACTGTCGGTCACGAATTTGTAATCGTCGTTTTTTGGAAGATCGGCTACTGTAATAGAATCACCTAATTCCAAGTTTGTCACGTCAACTTCAATTCGTTCAGGCAATTTGTCTGGTGTAGCAGATACGACTACTGTATACAAGTTTTGAGCTAACACTCCACCAGATTTAGCACCCACTGATTCGCCAACAAGAACGACTTCTGTTTCGACTTCTGTTTCTTCCGACATGTTTACAGATAGAAATTCTGCATGTTCGAAATGATTGGTAAAAGTGTTCGTTTGGATCTTGTGAACCAATGTATTGACTTTTTGTCCATCGATGTCCATCGTGATGACTGTGTTCGCTCCATGTTCACGCAACAATTTGCTTAGTGTCAAACCATCGAATGAGATAGGGGTACTTTCTACTTTATACCCATAAACAACAGCTGGAACTTTCCCTTCGTGACGAAGTTTGTTTCTTAATGAACGGGGACGTACTTCTCTTTTACTTACTTCTAATGATACTGACATAACCAAAATTCCTCCTTAAAATGTGACTGTCTGCTTTGGTAACGGACAGATTTTATTTAAGTGAATTCTAAAGGCTAATCTCGTGCACATCATCGAAGGCAGGGCGCTTAAAAAAGCGCAAAAGGAGAGATGCGCGCATCTCCCCTTAGAAAGTCAGGATTCAACTTTTCTCCACCAGGTCATTACGCTGTGTATGAGAAATCCAATTCACTTTACTATTTAACCGTAACGTGAACTGTTAATTAAGTCAAGGAATAACTATGATGATGTATTTGCAAGCAAGAATATTCAAGGTATAATTAATTAGTAGTAATAAGAAAGGAAACAGCATGCGTTTAGATAAATTAATAGAAGAAAAATTAGAAACGACACGCAAGGAAATGAAGCGGCTGTTTGCTTTGAAGCAAGTGATGATAGATGGCACAGTCGAATTTCGACAAAATCGAAATGTAGATAGTTTACTGCATCAAATCGAAGTAGCAGGTGAACACTTAGAAACAAATGAGTCCTATTATCTTCTCAATAAACCTGAAAAAGCTGTTACAGCTGTATCAGATCCAGAAAAGACGACAGTAATCGATCTGATTGCAAGTGCCGATCGTTTCCAACCATTATATCCAGTGGGAAGACTAGATAGAGATACAACAGGACTATTGCTGATCACTTCGAATGGACAATTGGGATATGAAATGCTACTTCCAGAAAAAAAGGTTTCAAAGACTTATCAAGTAGTTGTGAACGAAAGGGTGACACCGGCAGACGTAACAGCATTTGAAAATGGAATCGTATTCGCTGATGGGTATCAATGTAAGCCGGCTGATTTAAAAATACTCAAAGCAGACAAGCACCAAAGTACGGTTTTATTGACGATCCAAGAAGGAAAATTCCATCAAGTCAAAAAGATGTTCTTAGCCCAAGGAAAGAAAGTGACCGCATTGAAACGGCTAAGCATGGGACCATTGGAATTAGATGAACAGCTAGGAGTAGGCGGGTATCGATCGTTGACATTAGCAGAGATGAAAAAGTTAAGTATTTATTTTAAATAGGAGGTCAAAAAGATGAAATATAAAACTTTATTGTTCGATGTAGATGATACATTGTTAGATTTTCAATTAACTGAAGCCAATGCTTTAAGTGCTTTGTTTGCAGAACAAGGAATCACATTGACACCAGAAATCGAAACCAGCTATAAGGCTTTGAATCATCATTTATGGCAGGAGTTTGAAAAAGGCAGACTATCACGAGAAGAAATAATAGGCAGTCGTTTTGGGTTACTTTTCCAGCAATTTGGGAAAACAGTAGATAGTGATCAAATGGAAAAACGCTACCGCCACTACTTGAACCAAGGTCATGATCTTGTTCCAGGAAGTCTAGAAATCCTGAAAAAGGTCCATCCGCATGCTGATCTTTATATTGTGACGAACGGTGTGTCGCACACGCAACATCGGCGATTAACAGATGCAGGAATGCTTGATTACTTCAAGGATATCTTTGTCTCAGAAGCTGTCGGAGCGCAAAAGCCGATGAAAGAATTTTTTGATCATGTCTTTTCCCACATTCCTAATTTTGATAAAAAGCAAACTGTGATCATTGGTGATTCTTTGACTTCTGATATCAAAGGAGGAAATATGGCAGGGATCGATACGATTTGGTTCAATAGAAATAAATTACCAGAAATCGAAGAAATCCAGCCTACTTATCGAATCGATTCATTAGAGGAACTTTATTCATTATTGGAAATTGAAAAGGATTAATTTTCAGAAAAATATAGCATTTTCGTGTTTTTTCGCTATAATAGATTAGAATGAAAAAACGGATACGAAAGAGGTTTTAGTCAATGACAAAAAGCAAGCCAATTATCATTGGTGTGACGGGTGGATCCGGAAGCGGAAAGACAAGTGTCAGCCGTGCGATTTTCAACAACTTCCCGGACCATTCCATCATGATGCTTGAACAAGATTCTTATTACAAGGATCAGAGCCATTTGAGTTTTGAAGAACGATTGAACACAAATTACGATCACCCATTTGCCTTTGATAATGATCTGCTGATTCAGCATGTAGGCGACTTACTGAACTATAAAGCCATTGAAAAACCCGTGTATGACTATGTAGCGCATACAAGAAGTCAGGCAACGATCATTCAGGAACCAAAAGAAGTGATCATTCTAGAAGGAATCCTGATTTTAGAAGACGAACGTCTGCGTGACTTGATGGATATCAAAGTATACGTAGATACAGATGATGACATTCGTATCATTCGTCGTATCAAACGGGATATGGAAGAACGGGGACGCACATTGGACTCCGTGATCGAACAATATTTGACAGTTGTTAAACCGATGTATCATCAATTTATCGAACCAACGAAGCGCTATGCGGATATCATTGTTCCAGAAGGCGGAGAAAACCACGTTGCTATTGATTTGATTACAACAAAAGTAGCTAGTTTCTTAAACCATAAATAGTGCGCAGCGAAACAGTTGAACGGACTGCGACCGTTTGAAAAGCAAGGATTCTGCTTTTTGAACAGTCACCAGCCAACTGTTTTTTTATTTATAACAAGAGGTTGTGAAAACAGCATCTTGACCTAAGTATTAAAAAGAAGAAACGGAAAATAGCTGTTTATATTTTACCGTTTTTTGAGCTAATACCGAAGGTCAGCTGATTGAGCACCGTGAAGTAGAGGTTGTAAAAAAGCTGTCTTTGCATCAAGCGATAAGAGCATCCAAATAAAACAGCTCCTCACGTTTTTCGTTGGGTTGGGCTTATTATCGTAGATGCAAGCTTTTGAACACCGTTTAACGAGAGGTTGTAACAGAAGTGGTCAGATGCAATAAATAAGAAGAAACTTACGAAAATTATTTCTCGAATTTGTGTGAGATTTCGACTTATTTTTTTGAAGAAGCTCTTTTGTCGCACCCCCTAAGGAGGCAGTTTTAATAAATGAAAAAAGATGTGGGGAATATAGATGTCTAAAAAAGGATCAGTTTTACAAAAATGTCTTCAGATCATGCCCATTATTGGTCTGTTTTTTTTCTTTGTGTTGATTCTTTATGCTTATCATCATGGGATTTTTCGATCGAGCACGTCTTTGCAAGCGTTTATCCAGCAATTTGGCAAGTATGCAGTGATGATATTTGTTCTGTTGCAAGTGATCCAAGTGATCATTCCTATTTTGCCGGGAGGGATCTCCTCAGTAGCGGGCATGCTGATGTTTGGCAATGGATTTGGGCTTTTATATAGTTGTATTGGCCTAGTGATTGGGGAAGCAATCGGATTTTTGCTTGTCCGTTACTATGGCGTAGCCTTTGTCCAGCTTATTTTATCGCCAAAAAAGTATCAGAAATTTGATGAATTGCTGACAAGAAAAACGAAAGATATTAAAAAAGTACTAGTTGTTACCTTGCTGCTTCCCTTTGCGCCAGACGACTTGATCTGTCTAGTAGCTGGTTTGACGAAATTATCTTTTAGGGAATTTATGCAGATTGTGATTTTCTTGAAACCATGGTCGGTGGGTGTGTATAGCATGATCATGCTCTTTTTATTCCATCAAGCGCAAGGTCATTTATAATGTAAAAAAGGACGTGGGTGTATGGAAAAAATAAAAGTAACAGAAAATGAACTGGATGAGCTGATGGCAGTCATACAAGAAGTATGGCCGGAAGCTTTTGTGCCGATCATTGGTCAAAAACAAGTGGATTACATGCTGAAAACTTATCAGTCAAAAAAACAGATTCAAAAAGAACTGACAGAAGGTGTGTCCTACTTTTTATTAAAAAGCGAAGAAAAGACTGTCGGTTACACTGCTTATGAAGAGATAAATGGAAAAATTTATTTAAGTAAATTATATTTGCTAAATAAAGTACGTGGTCAAGGATTGACTTCTTCAGTTTTTCGCTGGTATGAAGAACTTGCTGCGCAAACAAAGGAAAGAGAGATCTTTTTGCGAGTGAATCAGGGGAATCATCAAGCAATCGAGGTTTATAAGCATGAAGGATTTGAGATTACAGAAGAACTTATTTCAGATATCGGTCAAGGATTTCAAATGGTCGATTATAAAATGAAAAAAGCTCTCGCATAAACATAGGAACTGTGTTAAAGTAAATTTATGCGACGGGTCGAGAAGGACTCTGGTTTACAGAGCTCCTAATTGATTTTGGAGGCACAGGATAATTGATTTCTATCTTTATCACCTGCCGGATGCAGGGGTGTCGGGCAAGACTTTTGTGGAGAAGGGCTTGTCTGCTTGAGTAATCAAGTACCGTAAAAATGCAGAAAGAAGCTTATGCTTCTTTCTGTATTTTTTTTTACAAGAATATATTCTGTAAAATTGGTTTATTTCCCCTTTAATGCTAAAATCGAAGAGCAGATTAGTTATAAGACTGTTTAAGGAGCCATTGTCATGTTCGAAAAACTCAAACGATTTGGGCGTAATTTTACACAAACAACGCCCTTTATCTTAAGTAACACGGTTATTTTTATTCCTTATCTTTTATTTTTGGGACTAACAGACTCGCATAATTGGCTGACGATTTTGCCATTTACGCTGTTTTATGCCTTTCGGATGACTGGACTATTTTTAGTCAACAGTCTACGATTTGGTCTAGATAGTTACACGTTGCTGATGATCGCTCTGCTGATTGGTGGTGCTGGTTCATTGCTTGGAATATTAGGCGTATTTTATTTTCCTTTATTTTATTTTTCAAGTGTTTTGCTAGGGCTGAGTGCAGCATGGCTTGTACCTGCTAATACCACGGTCAATTTTCACGAAAAGACGCAAGGTTTTATCAATATGGATGGGAAAAAGTACTTATTTGCAGCTATCTGGCTATTTCTCCTGTATCAAGCGATTGAGTTGCCTGCACCGACTCAGATTGCAGCAAGCTTTACTATTTATACACTTTTTTACGTCATGGCCTACCATACGGTTAGTCATTATCCGCGTTACGAACTGGATTTCAAAGACATCAAAAGAAATCTGGTAGCTACGCGAGAGCTTGTTTTATTTTTGATATTCTTTGGCTTATTGTTTCTTTTGAGAAATGCCCGATTGTTATTCGATGAAAGGCTTTTTGATCTTGCTATTTATGGTTTCTTGCTGCTGTTCATCTTGTTCGTGTTTGTTTTAGGACACCAGAAGAAGGAATGGAAGTTGCCAAGCTGGCTAAATCTGTTTACTTTTCTAAATGGAATGCTAGGGAATTTCCTTTTTTTATTTAGCAGTTTTTATGTTGGCATAATGTACGGATTAGAAAAACTTTCGATTTTTATGTATTTGCCTTATGCAGCAGGCTTGATTGCAGCAAAAATAGTCGGACCATGGATTTTGAAACGTTTAACATGGTCTCCATTGGCTATGCAATTGCTTGGACTGAGTTCTTCTTTATTGGTCCTCTTGATTCCAAATGGTTTTGCGATAGGTGTCTTTCTGCTTAGTTTCTGGCACGTAGTAACAGGCAGCTGGCTAAATAAGGAATATTATCAAACTGATGCAGCTATTCCAATGGATCGCCGGATCGTTGTCAAGTATACTACTCAAAATAAAGGGAGTGTGATCCACCAGTTTTTATTGATGACGCTTTTGTTTGTTTTAGCAAAAGAAATGGGAGAGCCAATCCATCTATTATTGATCACGCTGAACCATGAATCAGTGCCGATAGAAAGTGTACAACTGCTTATCTTGGCAAAATGGATCAATGTTGGTCTTTTACTGAGCGGATTAGTAACTGTTTATCATTTATGGAAGAAGGCGAAAAAGAATGAGGCTATTCATTGATGGAGATGGTTCTCCAGTAAAAGAAGATGTCATAAAATTAGGAGAATCCTATGGTCTTGACGTGGTTATCGTGACCAGTGTGGACCATTATACGACCAAAGAATACGCTAATCATGTCCAAATCGTCTACGTAGACCGCGGAGCTGATAGTGCGGATTATAAAATCGTCGGTATGGTTAAGAAGAATGACTTTTTGATCACGCAAGATTATGGTTTAGCTTCACTTGTATTGCCGAAGGGCGTCCGAGTGTTCCATCACTCTGGAAAAGAATTTGACGAAGCGAATATCGGCACGCTTCTAGAACAACGTTATCATAGTGGAAAGTTAAGAAAAGCTGGCATAAGGACAAAGGGTCCAAAACCCTTTACGGAGAAAGATCATATGTCTTTTTGTCAAGCGTTAAAAAAGGCAATTGACCAAGGTTTACCAAGTACAGAAGATAGTAGGTAACGAAGGTATTTTATTTATGCTCGAATACATCAAAAAGGGAACAGGGAAACAGGATAAATGTGCTCCATGTTCCTTTTTGATTGTTCTTATTACTGGGTGCAGAACAGCTTTTTCACATTTTTTATTCTCGGTGCTTCAGAAGTAGCCTCTTCGAAAAATAAGCCGAATTTTCACAAAAATTTGAGAAACAATTTATGCAAAATCCCTTCTTATTTCTTGAAGCTGATTCTTTCTGTCACAACCTTTTTCTACTTTTTCCTCTTCTTATACATTTGGATCAATGCATCGATTGCCAAAAAAATAATGACGAATGCGGCAATAGCATACGTAAATATCCCTAATAAGGAAACGACCTCTGCGTTTTCTACAGGTGCTGCTTGGACAAGCAGGGAGGACCCTACGATCAATGCAGCTAAAATCATACCGAAAACAAGCCGATTGATCATACTTTCGATCCTGCTCAATAATTTGTCTTGCTTTTTCAATTCCAAATTGACTTTTCCTTGTCCCGAAGTCCACATTTCTAATAGATGGTGGAGCTGTTGAGGGATCTTAGGCGCAGCCTTCATCCCTTCCAATAAGTCTAATCCGCTTTGTTTCAATGTATCTTCTACATCCAGATGAGTGAGAAAATAATGTTGGGCAAAAGGCGAAGCGACTTCCATGAGGGAAACTTCAGGGTCAAGGACGCGGATCACCCCTTCTAATGTCCCAAATGCTTTCAGCAAAAGCGTGATATCACGATCGAACTGCAGATTATTTTGATGACAAATCGTCACGACGTGTGTGAATACTTCTTGCAAGTTGATTTCATCAATAGGAGAATCATAATACTGTTCAAGAAAACTTGTCAGTTCTTGGTGGAACCGACTTTCATCAAACGAGCCTTCTTGCTGACAAAGTCGAAGGACCGCTTTTTCGATTCGATAAGCATCTTTCGTATACAGCGCTAAAACGGCTTGTGTGAGTTTTTGCCTAAGTCCTGCAGAAAGATGCCCCATCATACCAAAATCGATGTAGTTGATGGTATATGGCGCAACAGGGTCTTCTGTAGAAGTGGAGGCTCGAAAAGCAAAGGAACCGAACTCTTTTTCATGGACTATTTCAGTTTTTCGGCTAGCTTGTGTCTGTTCTTCTTTTGTTAGTACATGGAATAGCAGATTCCCTGGATGAGGATCAGCATGGAAAAAACCATCATCAAATACCTGTTTCATAAAGTTCTCAACTAAAAGCTTTGCAACTTCTTGTTTCAGCTGCTTGTTTTGAATTCCAGTGATAAAAGTTTCAGTTTTGTTTTCGGCGTTCATTAAATGGTTCAAGTTTTTACCAGACATTTCTTCCATCACGATCACTTTTTTCGAACAAAAAGCGTCATAAATCTTGGGGCTGCGGATCTCTTTCCAGCCATTGTTCTTTTGATAGAATTGTTCGCCATTTTGACTTTCTTTTAAGAAGTCCATTTCATTGATCAAGGAACGTTTTACTTCTTGGAGTACCCCTTTTAGATCAACTACGCTAGTTTCAGGAATGTATTTGATCAAAGGGATCGCTCGTTCAAATAGTTGAAGATCAAGTCGGATCTCTTCGGCGATGTTAGGGTGTTGGATCTTAACGACGACCGAGTCACCGTTCTTCAGCTTGGCACGATGAGCCTGCCCCATAGAAGCAGAGGCAAAAGGCGATTTGGAAAAATCATCGAATATATCTGATAATGAAAGAGAAAGTTCTGTTTCGATCGTCTTTTTGACCGTTGAAAATGTGTCGCTAGGTACACTATCTTGTAATGTTTTGAATGTTTGAGTGAAGGCAGAAGAAAGCAAATCTTCTCGAACAGAAAGCATCTGTCCTATCTTAATGAAGGTGGGGCCTAGTTCTTCAAAGGCTTTTTTTACCTGTTCGGGATTTTTTTGCTGTACAAAGTTTGGCACTACATTGTAATTGATGAACACTCGAATGATTTCTGCCAAGCGGCTACGTGGATTTGTTTGCGCCATCATCATCCCTCCTTTTCTTTATCATAACTTTTTATAAAAAACGGGACAAATAATCTAGCTGACAAAAAATAAATGACGTTTGTTCTTTTAGAAACCAACTCGTTTTTTTATAAATAAGTTATTCGTTTATTTTTGTTTTGTGCTAAAATATGAGAGTAAATCACTGAACGATTTAGAATACAGGAGGACAATCTTTTGAAGATTACTTTACTATATGGCGGACGCAGCGCAGAGCATGAAGTTTCCATTCTTTCCGCATTTTCAGTTTTAAATGCCATTTATTATAATTATTACCAAGTTCAACTCGTATTTATTACAAAAGAAGGACAATGGGTCAAAGGTCCATTACTAACAGAAAAACCTGCTAGCAAAGATGTCTTGCATCTTTCATGGGACCCAAGTGGACAGACAGAGGAAGGCTTTACAGGAAAAGTGATCAATCCGGGAGAAATCAAAGAAGAAGGAGCCATCGTTTTTCCAGTTTTACACGGGCCAAACGGGGAAGATGGAACGATCCAAGGCTTCTTAGAGACATTGAATATGCCTTATGTCGGCGCAGGCGTATTGACCAGTGCATGTGCCATGGATAAAATCATGACCAAGTATATTTTACAAGCTGCTGGTGTGCCGCAAGTTCCTTATGTACCAGTACTTAAGAATCAATGGAAAGAAAATCCTAAAAAAGTATTTGATCAATGTGAAGGTTCTTTGCTTTATCCGATGTTTGTCAAACCTGCGAATATGGGTTCTAGTGTCGGCATTACAAAGGCAGAAAACCGAGAAGAGCTGCAAAATGCTTTAGCAACAGCCTATCAGTATGATTCTCGAGCAATCGTTGAACAAGGAATTGAAGCGCGCGAAATCGAAGTTGCTGTATTAGGAAATGAAGATGTTCGGACGACTTTGCCTGGCGAAGTCGTAAAAGACGTAGCATTCTATGATTATGAAGCCAAATATATCAATAATAAAATCGAAATGCAGATTCCAGCCGAAGTGCCGGAAGAAGTTTATCAAAAAGCGCAAGAGTACGCGAAGTTAGCTTACACGATGTTAGGTGGAAGCGGATTGAGCCGGTGCGATTTCTTTTTGACAAATAAAAATGAATTATTCCTGAATGAATTAAACTCTATGCCAGGATTTACGGAGTTCAGTATGTACCCACTCTTATGGGAAAATATGGGCTTGAAATACGGTGATTTGATTGAAGAACTGATTCAATTAGGAATGAATCGATACCATCAGCGTCAATCTTTTTTTGAAAAAAATGAATAAAGAGAAATAAAGAAGAAGCTGGAGTGATTGCGTAACCGCGTTCATTCTAGCTTCTAAATACGAATAGAGAAATTTACTTGGAAGTGAGAGTCATGCGAACCCGCCGTTTAGGCCAAACGCTTTTTTCACAACCTTTTTTAGGAGAGATCTCAATGAATCTAACAATACAAGAAATTGCACAAGCCGTGGGCAGCGAATGCTCTGCACTGACAAAGATTACCAATGTCGAATTTGACAGCCGGAAGATAACCGAAGGAAGTTTATTCGTTCCTCTTGCTGGTACGCGAGATGGACATGAATTTATCCAGCAAGCGATCACAAACGGAGCATCTGCTTCATTTTGGAGCTTGCCTGTTGAACAAGCTCCAAAAGATTTTCCAGTTATTCCTGTAGCAGATCCTTTGAAAGCCATGCAGCAATTGGCAACCTATTACTTGGAAAAAGTAGGCGCAGAAGTCGTTGCAATTACAGGAAGCAATGGTAAAACCACCACGAAAGATCTAACCGCGTCTGTCTTGTCTGAAAAATACAAAACATATAAGACGCAAGGAAATTACAACAATAATATTGGTCTTCCTTACACGATTTTGCACATGCCCCAAGATACAGAAAAGATCGTCTTGGAAATGGGCATGGATCACGCCAATGAAATCACGGAACTTTCACTTATGGCTCAACCAAAAGCTGCAGCAATCACAATGATCGGTGAAGCACACATAGAAAATCTTGGGTCGCGAGAAGGAATCGCTAAAGCCAAAATGGAAATCACTGACGGACTTGTACCAGACGGATTACTCGTTGTGCCCGCAGATGAACCGTTGCTGACACCTTTAACGGCAACATTAGTACAAACAGTCACAACATTCGGTATTGGAAATGGCGATGTTCATGCGGAAGTGACAGCAAAAGGAAAAGCACAAACCGATTTTGTAGTAGAAGGAGAAACATTTACGATCCCGCTGCCTGGAAGTTATAATGTAACGAATGCTTTGATTGCGTATACGATCGGGCGCTTCTTTGGACTGTCCATACCTGAGATACGCCAAGGGCTCGCCCATGTTTCTATCACTCAAAACAGAACCGAATGGCTAACGGCAGGAAATGGTGCAGCTATTTTGAGCGATGTCTATAATGCAAATCCAACAGCCATGGGACTGGTATTAGATACTTTTAAAAATCTACCAACAAAAGGACGCAGAATCGCTGTGTTAGCAGATATGCTGGAATTAGGGAAAGAGTCTTTAAATATGCATGCGCAAATGAGTGAACATATCGATCCTGAGAAATTCGCCATGATTTTCCTTTATGGGGAACAAATGCATGCACTAAAAGAAGAATTGAACCAAAAATACCCCCAACTACCTGTGTTCTATTTTGAAAAAGAAAAGAATAAATTGATTGATGCTGTAAAACAAAATCTTGAAGCAACAGATAGTATTATGCTAAAAGGCAGCAACAGCATGGGCTTATTTGAAGTGGTAGAACAGCTTCAGCAAATGAAATAAAAATCTGTAAACTTGCAGAAAACGAAAAACTATGTTAGAATAACCTATTGCCGAAAGATGAAGAGAAATTGGACTGGTTTTGCCATAGAAACAACTTGTTGAAGCCAGATGTCATAATAATGATAAAGCTGAACGCGACCCGTTTGGCTTTTCTAATGCCTAAACTTCGCAAAGTGATTTTTCGGTGGTGCCACAGGGGCTAAGAATGGATAAAAACGTGCGTGGCCACTGTCAAAAAGAAACAATACACTTTGACCGAACAAATCGACGGGGTAGCAAAAAAGCTACATCCTCAGTTAACAACCATATAGGAGGATTCATTTGAAATTTAAAGAACTAGAATTATCACCAGAATTGTTGAAATCAGTCGAACGCGCTGGTTTTGAAGAAGCAACACCTATCCAATCAGAAACGATTCCACTAGCATTAGCTGGAAAAGACGTTATTGGACAAGCACAGACAGGTACAGGGAAAACAGCTGCATTTGGATTACCAATGTTAGAAAAAATCGATCCAGATCGTCACGAATTACAAGGTTTAGTTATCGCACCAACACGTGAATTAGCTATCCAAACACAAGAAGAATTATATCGTTTAGGGCGCGACAAAAAAGTACGTGTACAAGCCGTTTACGGCGGAGCAGATATTGGCCGTCAGATCCGTGGCTTGAAAGATCGTCCACATATCGTTGTGGGTACACCAGGACGTATGCTTGACCACATCAACCGCCACACATTGAAACTTGGAACCGTTCAAACATTAGTTTTGGATGAAGCAGATGAAATGTTGAATATGGGCTTCTTGGAAGATATCGAAAAAATCATTTCACAAGTTCCTGATCAAAGACAAACATTACTTTTCTCAGCAACGATGCCGCCAGCTATCAAGAATATTGGCGTTAAATTCATGAAAAATCCACATCATGTGAAGATCAAAGCGAAAGAAATGACAGCTGACTTGATCGATCAATACTATGTCCGCGCAAAAGAATACGAAAAATTCGATATCATGACTCGCTTGTTTGATGTTCAAACACCTGAACTAACAATCGTCTTCGGACGTACAAAACGCCGTGTAGATGAATTGGCACGCGGATTAGAAGCACGCGGTTACCGTGCAGAAGGAATCCATGGCGATTTGTCTCAACAAAAACGAATGAGCGTATTGCGTTCATTTAAGAGCGGTCATTTAGATATCCTTGTAGCGACAGACGTTGCTGCACGTGGATTAGATATTTCAGGTGTCACTCATGTGTACAACTATGATATCCCTCAAGATCCAGAAAGCTACGTTCACCGTATCGGACGTACAGGCCGTGCCGGAAAAGGCGGTATGTCTGTGACTTTCGTTACACCAAATGAAATGGACTACTTGCATGTGATTGAAAACTTGACGAAAAAACGGATGACGACTTTACGTCCACCAACCGAAAAAGAAGCATTCAAAGGTCAATTAGGTGCTGCAGTTGAACAAATCGAAACAAAACTTGCAGAAAATGGTCTAGATAAATACCTGCAAACAGCAGATAAATTATTAGAAGAATATTCTGCACAAGATTTAGTTGCACTTTTGCTAAAAACGACAGCAAAAGATCCAGCTGATGCAGTGCCAGTGAAGATCACACCAGAACGCCCATTGCCAATGCAGAAAAAAGGATACAATAAAAATGGCAAACGTGGTGGCGGAAACAACCGTAATCGTCGTGACGGCGGTAATTATCGTGGAAACAAATCAAAAGGCGGTTATAGCAAAAATAATAACAGCCAAAAAGATGGCGGTAAACGTCACAATGATAAAAAACGCGGATTTGTAATCCGTTCAAATAACGATTAAACATAAAATGAAAGTTTCTCTTTTTTAAGAGAAACTTTCATTTTTGTTATTTGTGGACTTATTTGTGGCAAAATGGTTATAATTTGGTAGAATGAGAGTGTTCTAAATTTATTGAAAAGAGAAAAGCATATGATAAAAGGAATTGGGATCGATGCAGTCGAACTTCCTAGGATCACTCGGCTGATCGAAGAAAAACCAAAATTCATTGCACGAATCTTGACCTCTGATGAAATGAAACTATTCCAGTCCTTGCCTTTTCATCGCCAAGTAGAATTTTTAGGCGGGCGTTACGCTTGCAAAGAGGCTTTCTCTAAAGCTTGGGGAACTGGGATCGGAAAAGTTACCTTTCAAGATGTCGAGATTTTAAAAAATGAAAATGGTCAGCCTGTTGTGACGCGTTCACCTCATGAAGGCAATGTATGGGTCAGTATTACTCATACAAATGAAACAGCTTTTGCACAAATTATTTTGGAAGACTAGAAAGAAGGAAAAACGATGGTTGTCGCTTGGCACCGCCCAACGAAAGCAGTGATACATAAAAAAGCTATAACTGAAAATGTAGCAAATGAAGTTGCAAGACTTCCGCAAGGAAAAGAATTGTTTGCAGTAGTAAAAGCAAACGGATACGGTCATGGAGCTATTGAAACAGCTGAGGCAGCAGTTGCAGGTGGAGCTTCGGGCTTTTGTGTTTCAAATTTAGATGAAGGAGTCGAGTTGAGAGAAGCTGGATTTACTCAGCCCATCCTTATCTTGAATATGGTTCCTTACGACGCACTGACTGTAGCTGTTGCTCATGATTTAT
The DNA here is from genome assembly GCF_003112495.1 of Enterococcus sp. H57. Taxonomy (NCBI): domain Bacteria; kingdom Bacillati; phylum Bacillota; class Bacilli; order Lactobacillales; family Enterococcaceae; genus Enterococcus; species Enterococcus sp. H57. Next base: position 3,036 of record NZ_BEHC01000024.1, on the reverse strand, counting down.
CAGTAACTGCAGGTACACGGGAATGGTTGCAGGCAGCAGCTGCTGTTTTAGAGAAAAGTAAGCTAGAGACGCCTCTTTCGATTCATCTAAAAGCAGACACTGGGATGGGTCGTATCGGATTTTGTACACCTGAAGAAGTAAAAGAGGCAGCTGCATTCATCAAAGAAAGTCGTGTATTAGAATGGGAAGGTTTATTTACCCATTTTTCTACAGCAGATCAGGCAGATGATACATATTGGAATCTGCAAAAAGAACGCTTTATAGAAGTGCTAAAAAAACTTCCCGAACTTCCTCGATATATACATGTCAGCAATAGTGCAACGGCTTTATGGCATGATGAAACAATCGGCAATATGATTCGTTATGGAGTAGCAATGTACGGACTTAATCCCTCTGGGCACGCACTACCGGAAGTTTATCCATTGCAGCCAGCACTTGAGCTGGTTTCTGAATTAATTCAAGTCAAAAAACTCCCAGCAGGTGAAGGAATCGGCTATGGAGAAACATATATCACTCCTGAAGCAGAGTGGATCGGAACGATACCGATCGGTTATGCAGATGGCTGGCCACGAAAGATGCAGGGTTTTTCTCTATTGGTAGAAGGGAACTACTGTGAAACGATTGGGCGTGTATGTATGGATCAACTGATGATCCGATTGCCTCAAGAATTTCCTGTCGGAACAAAAGTGACGCTTATCGGCAAAAATGCAGACAAAGAAATCACTATGCAGGATATAGCAGATCAATTAGGTACGATCCACTATGAAGTGGCTTGCGGATTAGGACAGCGGATACCAAGAGAATATCAAGAATAAGGAGGATCCTATGGTAAAAAGAGGAGATATTTATTTTGCTGATCTTTCTCCAGTCGTGGGATCGGAGCAAGGCGGAACACGCCCAGTTTTGGTTATTCAAAATAATCTAGGTAACCATTTTAGCCCGACGATCATTGTTGCGGCCATAACGGCAAAAATGGCTAAACCTAAGCTTCCGACTCACATTGGGATCAAAGCTACTGGAACAGGAATAGAAAGAGACTCCGTTATCCTGTTGGAGCAGATCAGAACGATCGATAAATCAAGATTGAAAGAAAAGGTCTGCCATTTGGATCGACCCATTATGGCAGAAGTTGACCGAGCATTGAAAATTAGTGTGGGTATCGAAGCACTGACTCCTGTTACTAAATAAATATAGCGAAGTAACCATGCAGCCTTTACATATAAAAAAGGACCAGCTGTGCGTAAAAAAAGATACGTCTGCTTCTAGTACCAGCATTTCTGCTAGAAGAAGCGAACGTATCTTTTTTGATGATCCAAGGAGTGGTCCATGCGCCCTCCTCCTTTATATTACAGCCAGACTTGGATTACCAGCTGGCTTTTTTTACTCCTGGAATCAAACCTTTATGTGCTAATTCACGGAATTTTATACGGGACATCCCGAATTTACGCATGTATCCGCGAGGGCGTCCATCGATCAAATCACGATTTTTCAATCGTTCTGGACGAGCATCTAAAGGAAGTTTGCGCAAGCCTTCGTAATCTTTTTGCGCTTTTAATTCCTGGCGTAAAGCAGCATAGCGTTCAATCGTTTCTTGCTGTTTTTTTGCTTTGGCAATCTTTGATTTTTTAGCCATCAACAAATTCCTCCAATTATTTTTTATTAGCGTAAATCGTAATCTTTACGCTTTTAGATAAATAATTTAACACGTTTCGCGAAAAAAGACAATTATTTTGTTTTGAATCATGCGCCAAAACGAAAAGACATTTTTTTTGTCAAAATAAAGGCATAAACGTAAACTTAAAGAAAAAGGGAGATGGTGACCATGCGAAGATTTGCAATTAACGGTTACGGAGAAGCACAAGATGTTTTTGAAGAAATCGATGCTCATCCCAGAGAAGTCGGTTCTGGACATGTTCGTGTAGAAATAAAAGCATTCAGTGTGAATCCTTATGATGTTGCCTTGCGTTTAGGAGAAATGAAAGAGATACGAACATTGAAATTCCCTTATGTACCAGGTAATGATGGCGCTGGTATTGTGACAGAGATTGGTTCAGATGTCACAACTGTTCATGTAGGTGATCGAGTAGCTGTCCATGCAGTCGGCGGGACTTACGGAGAAGAAGTCGTGTTGCCATCAGCAAAAGTAGCAAAAATTCCAGATAAAATGAGTTGGGAAGAAGCAGCCGGAATGGTCACGCCAGGAATTACGGCTTATAATCTAATCAACCATTTGACGGAAATCCAGCCGACAGATACTGTAATGATACTAGGAGCATCAGGTGCGGTCGGGTCAAGTCTGATCCAGCTTCTCCATGAAAAGGGAATCCGAATCTTAACCAGTGCATCCAGTAAAAGTGAGGAAAAGGTAAAAAAATTAGGAGCTTCAGCATTTGCTGCTTATGATAAAACAAATCCAGGTCTGCAATTTGCTGATCAGGCAGACCTTGTAATCGATGCGACGAAAGGAAGTATCAAAGGAGAAACCGGCATCCAGATCATGAAACCAGGCGGCAGGTATGTTGCATTAAATGACCTCCCAGATCTAGATTTGCGGCAAAAAAAGGAAGGCTTTTATGAATCGTTTGTTCCAAGAAAGGAATATCTAGATGCAGAAGCCTTTGCTGGCATAATCAAAGCCTACCAAAAAGGAGCCTTTCATGTTTTTATTTCAATGAATCTGTCTGCTTCACTTAAGCATGTCATCCAAGCACATCAGCTAGTTGAAGGACATCCTCCTGCTGGGAAAATCATCCTGTCATTCGAAAAATAAGAAATACAGGAATAAAAAACGAAAAAAGCTGAAACATTTTTGTAGGGGCAAAGACAAAAAATGTTTTAGCTTTTTTGCGTATACGTATAATAGATAAAAACTTTGGCATAAAATTATCTTTCCCTTTTATTTCATGATAAAGTAAAGGCTGTAATCCTTAATTATTTCTCAATATACCCGTGGTGCTAGTTAATTTTTTCCTAGAGGAAAATGTCTAAACATGTTGGTAAATCAACAAAAAAACGCATATAGTAGTCTCAAAACTC
>NZ_BEHC01000023.1:0-208 GCF_003112495.1 Enterococcus sp. H57 | reverse complement strand
ACAATGAGCCTCCTCGGATGTGACGATCTTCGGCAGGAGCTAACAGTTAAAGTTAGACTGCCTCGCTAGCGTTAGCACATCCGAGCTCATTATCAAGGATTCGCTGCGCCAATCTCTGGTTACGGTAACCAACCGGTGTCTCGTAGCCAAGTGTACCGTGCAACCGAAGGTGGTTCCACCAATTGACATAGTCAAATAACTCCAAATC
>NZ_BEHC01000022.1:0-18078 GCF_003112495.1 Enterococcus sp. H57 | reverse complement strand
TCGTGTTCTCTTAGACATAAAAATTCCTCCTGGTATGTTTTCTTCTAGTCTACACACCTTAATTTTTCTGTCTAGTTAATTGTAGCCTATCCAAAGAAATATCTTAAGTTGTAATAAAGAGATACAATAACCCTTAATCAACAATTACTAAAGAGCTTAAAAAAATACGTGAATCATTTAGAAAAAAATCAATTATCTTCAATTATAGTAAATGAACTTAACTTCATAGCTGAAACAGAATAACTTGAATCCTCAAATAACTTCTCTACCTGCTGTTTTGGTTACGATATTGGCTACGTTCCCGATGATAATATCTGCTGCTATATACTGTCAATCTATAGTAATTTGTTAAATGAAATATCTATACAAAGCTTATTCCTTTACTCTGATTCCCAAAAGAGTCATTGGAAGGTAGTGTGGGTTAACAACTATTTCATTGCTCGAAACGTTGATATTAAAGCGTTTCGAGCATTTTTTTATTCATCAGTATATTAACTTAAAACAACGATCGTCTAGAAATATTGAACTGAACAGCTAATAGTATCTATTTGTCTGATGAATCTAAAGACTTGAATGTTTACTACTAGATTGTTCAAATTCTAGTAGTAGCTCAAGCAACATTTTTTAATCACTACTTTGAGTGCGAACGACAATAATAAAATGTATGAAAGGGGATGGGAATAATTCTCTTCCCTTTTTACTAAATACATTCTTTTCCGTTATTAGAGAGGACTGAGCACACAATATAATCCTATTCGTTGATATGATGCCAAACAAACTTGCGAAGGCTGAGCTTGCTGGTGAGTAACCTTTTTAGAAATGGAGCGAGATAAATTCACTTCTTCCATTTGTTCGAACTAATTGGGCCGTCGGTAATGAGTATCACGATTAGAATGAACGATTGGATTCACTTTGACTTGGCGGGTAGCGAGTCTAGCACTTAACATATTATTTACTGATCCTGCATTAAGCTTGAATTTAATGGACTAACTAATGATAGCAATATCGCGATAATCAACAAGTAGTAATAAATGAATTTTCTCTGCGGGAATTCTAAACTCAAAATTATCTGTCAGCCAATTTCAGTTGGCTTTTTTCTGCTTATTTGGAGATAAAGAATTTTTCAACATATCCTCTTTATAATTTTTTGGTTAATTTTTCCGTATTTTTCCAAAGTTTTCTAGCCTTGGTTGCTGCTATTTCTTCACGCCATTGCGTCAGGTATCACTATTTGGATTTGGAACTGTACCCCCAGAATTAATGGGTACCTTTAATTTGATTTTTTATCAAACGCCGGAAGATGCTGTCTTTAAAGCCCTTGGGGTAGAATAGACAACTTTTTATTAAGCTAATATCTTCAGAAAATTAATCAATGAACTTAACTTCATAGTTTAAACAGAAAAAATTAATTGCTTAAATAACTTTTCCATTTGCTGGTTTGACCACGTACCAATCTATATTACTTACTAGATTAGTCGTTAATCTATTCGGATCGAATGGGCAAAATATTTTTGTGTATGTTCGTCCTTGATTATGATTCCAAAAAGAATCATTGGGAGGCTGTGGCGTAAATATTATACTATAAGCCAGAAATACCTATATTTAGTTATTTCTGGATTTTTTGATAGAAAAATAACAGAAGAATAATACAAATAGCCTAATACTAGAATAGTTAGTCATTTTTTTTTACCTATCATTCTGAACTTTTTTATTTAGGAACTTTCATCTCAAAGCTTTTTCAATTAATTTGTACCCTTGTTTTTTTTGATAAGATCATGTGCATTGTTCTATCTCTACGTTCATCTCCTACTTAATGCCTATCTGGCTCCTGAGGGGTTCTTTTTAAGGCGTCGTCATAGTCTTGGATGAGGATTTCTTGGTAATCTGAGGGAATGGCTTCCCAAGAGAGCAGGCGAACGTTCATGACGTGTTTTCCTTTGTGTTTGATTACAGCATGATTCTTACCTTTTTCTACCTCTCCAGCGTGAAAAGACAGCCATGTACCATGGCCAAAGATATCATTACATACCCAATGTTCGATGGAATTGTCCACGTATCCTACAGGGAGTGTGGTATAGCCGATTTGTGGTTTCAAAAAAGGATTGAATCGATCAATCGTTTCATTTTTGTATTGATAATTGATAAGAAAAAGATAGACCAAACAAAAGACGAGCAGAAAGAAAGATAGTGTCTTTTTGAGTGAGAAGGGTTGTTTTGATGAATAAGATTTCTTGATAACAAGAGGTTCATCCGGCAATGTTGGTTCTATTGATTCGGTAGCTGATTCAATAGAAGGAAAATCAATCGGCAGACCTAAAGTCTGATGTAAAAGTGACAGCATTTCAAGGTCTGGCATTGTACGAGAATTTTCCCAACTAGAAATCGTTTTATCGGAAACACCGATTTTTTCGCCTAATTCTTTTTGCGTAAGCTTACAATTTCTGCGGTAAGTTCGTATTTTTTCTCCGATGTTCATCTTCTTCTCCTTTCGATTCTACAGTATATAGATTTATTCTACATGACCTATACACTTGATAGATACGTTTTTTTGATGAAAAACGGTATGATTTTATCGAAGAATCATTTAAGTAAGGGAGAGTGGTGATAATCAAAAAAAAGTTCACAGTTTTACTCACAATCATAGTAATCGGTATCATGAGTGGTTTTGCCTTGGTTAATGTAAATAAACAGGTACTCTATCGGACAAATGAATTTTTCCATCAAACAGATACTTATACTCCGATTCGATTGCCACAACATTTTATTGGGCAAGAAGAATATGAGCAGCTAATCATGGTATTTGAAAATGTCTCATCAGAAACTGAGCTTTCTTATATGAAAAAAACAGTAAATGAATCCAATGAAGTAGATACATCTTTGAACTTCAAGATACAGCCAAAGCTTGAAATGACATTGTATTATCAAGGGGATGTCAAAGCTTCTCACGAGAAGGTACCCTATTCTAATACCTCCTTTCGCGTAACGTCCATTGAAGAATCGATCAAAATAAAAGATTTTGAAGGTGAATTTTTCTTGATGACGAGAGAAAAAGAAGCCTATGAACGGTTCATTTCACTATTCACTGATCGATTCAATCAAGCATTTCACACTGATTATGCCACTAATATTTTTGAAGACTTTGAAAATAGCTATTCGTATTCGGTTATTTCAAGTACAGACGTATATAATTATCGAGTGTATTTAACTATTGGGTTGATTCTTTTATTCCTTTTGTTACCGTCCTTTTTCTTATTGATGAATAAAGAAATCAGTTTATTGTTGAATAATGGCTTTTCATTACATCAAGTATTGTGGTGTTTATTGGGGAAAAAGAAAATCATTATTACATTCATAATTGCAGGAATCATTGGTGGTTTTATTTTTATGTATTATAAGGAGCAATTTCTTTATTTGTTCCAGATGTACGTTTTCTTGTTCAGCGGAATATATGGTATCTCTTTGATTTCTCTTTTATTAGTTGAAAAAATCGCTTCGTTAAGAGAAGCGTTCAACTATATCCAATACATTCTTTTTATATTTGGATTGTTGTTTTCTCTTCTTTTGACCGTTGCCAATGTCGAATTAGCAACTATCGTTTTTTCTTCTTCACAGTTAGCTGTTTCCCATGAACCTCCAAAAGAAATCGCTGATGAAGACTATTATGTGTTTTATCCAGTAACCATCGGGAAAAACCACGTGGATTTTATTTATTCCAATCGTTTTGCATCAGCAGCAGATCAGGAATTATATGAAACTTTGAATAAAAATGGAAGTATATTAGTCAATGTATCAGATTACTTGAATGAAGAAAACGAACAGTTTGGCAGAGGGATAAAAATAAATCTGAATTATCTTAAGAAATTTCCTTTGATTGATGTCTCTGGAAGGTTGATCCAAATAACCGAAGAAGAAACGCACCCTGTTATATTGATCCCTGAACGATATAGACATACAGATTTAAAAAATGACCTGGCGCAAATAACAGAATATTATCAAGAAATCAGTGAAAAAGAACCGGAATTTCTATTTATAAAAAACAATCAACCCATTTATACATTTATTCCTTCTATCCCCTGGATCGAACATTATCCGGTTGTTGAAATACTGACATTGAAAAACAGTACGTATTGGGAAAGGAATATTCTCAGCGGAGAAATCTATCCACCGTTAAAGATCAAGATAGGCTCTTTGTCGAAAGAAAGGTTATTTGAGCTGATTGAAGAAAGTCAGTTACGTGATAACTTGCAGTTATCATTTCCGTATACTCAGACTGAAGAGATAGCTGTCAAAGTGTTAAGCAGATCATTTCATTACTTGATACAGATATGTTTTCTCACTTTCTTTTCTTTCTTCTTGTTGAGCTATGTCATGTTATGCATATATTTTGTCTACAATTGTCGGAAAATCGCTATCTTTCGTTCAAGTGGTTATTCGCTCTTTGAAACGTATAAAGATTTCTTCATGATGAACCTCATCAAATGGGGAACGACAAGTGTAATCTTCCTTTTTCTTATAGAAAGAGAGCCTAAATATCTTTTTAATATTTTTTTCTTTAGCTTCATTGATTTTATTCTTTCAGTTGTTTTTATTTTGTCTACAGAAAAGAAAAGTCAGTTATTGCTGATGAATGGAGGTTAACAATTGGAGCCGTTGATAGTGATAAAAGGTGCGAAAAAAATCATTCGAAACAAAACGATTCTTCATTTGGATCGTTTCACTGCGGATGCTGGGGATCTTGTGACTGTTGTTGGAGAAAGTGGAGCAGGTAAAAGTACGTTATTGAATATATTAGGATTGAATGATCAGTTCAGTTCAGGACAATTCTATTTGTTCGATCAAGAGACGAAACAATTAACTGGAAGAGAGAAGCGCTTGATAAAAAGAAATACCATATCTTTTCTTTTTCAAGATTTTGGGTTGATTGAATATGAAACAATCGATTTTAATTTAGATATTGGATTGAAGTTTTCGAATTTAAATGTTTCAGATAAGCGAACAGCAAAGTATGAGGCATTGAAAAAAGTAAATATAAACAAGAAGCTAAGTACGCCTATCTACACATTATCTGGTGGTGAGAAGCAAAGAATCGCCTGTGCGAGAGTTTTATTGAAGAATAGCAAAATCATTTTAGCCGATGAACCAACTGGGTCATTGGATAAACGAAATAAGGATAAAGTAGTTGAAATTTTATCGCAACAGGCTTCCCAAGGTACGTTAGTTATCGTGGTCACGCATGATCCATATCTGACCAAAATAGGAAACAAGAAGATCATGCTTTAGAAAACAAATGAAAAAACAAACTTTTTCTAATAAAAACAACAAAAAAATGTCTGGAAAATCGAACATAAAAGTGTCCGATTTGAATATCCCAACAGCGGAAGAAGAAAAACAAAATAGATAACATTTGTTCTAAGAATTAGTTACGTTAAATACGGAACGCAAGATAGACTTGAAAAACGGTAACAAAAGAAGTAGTATATTAAGGTGTGATGTGCTACTTGACATTTATTCTGCTGAGCGAACTTTCTGGATTGTGTAGCCTTATATCTATTCAGGATGTATCGAGCAGATTAGTAAAGGTGTTCTTGATGATTTTCATCTTGAACACCTTTGTTTTTAGCAATTCGCAAAAAACGAAAAGTAGGAGAATTGATAAATGAAAAAAAGATTTTTAGCACTTGCCATCGTACTAGGCACTGGCTTATTGTCAGGCTGTACGAATGCCGGTGAAAAAACAGCCGTTAGTTATAAAGGCGGTACAATCAGCGAACAAGAAGTAATGGATAGCTTGAAAAAAATGCAAGGAGCAGATTCCGCTGTGCAACAGTTGATCGTTTATCAAGTATTTGAAGATAAATATGGAGATGACGTATCAACCAAAGAAATCGATTCCCAATATGATCAAACAAAGAAACAATTGGGTGATTCATTTGATTCACAATTGAAATCTGCAGGTTACACAGAACAAACATTCAAAGACAGTATCAAACAAAGTCTAGCCTTTCAAGAAGGTCTAAAGAAACATATCAAATTGACCGATGAAGATTTAAAAACGGCTTGGGAATCTTTCCATCCAGCAGTGGAAGCTCAAATTATCCAAGTAGCAAGTGAAGATGATGCAAAAGATGTGAAGAAAGCTGCTGATAAGGGAGACGATTTCTCTAAATTAGCCAAAGACAAGTCAACTGATACTACGACAAAAGAAGATGGCGGAAAAGTGAAATTTGATTCCACTACTACAACGGTTCCGGTAGAAGTCAAAGAAGCAGCCTTTAAGTTGAAAGATGGTCAAGTTTCTGATGTGATCACTTCTACCAATGCTTCAACTTATACTACGGAATATTATGTGGTTAAAATGGTGAAAAACCAAAACAAAGGCAACGACATGGATAAATACAAAAAAGAATTGAAAGAAATTGCAACAGACACAAAATTAAGTGACAGTACCTTCCAGAATAAAGTAATTGGCGAAGTATTGAAAGACGCTAATGTAAAAATCAAAGACAAAGACTTTGAAAATGTTTTGAGTACATTCACTTCAGATTCTAGTACAGCAAGTAGTAAATAAGCGGTATAAATAAAAAATATGAACTATTTAAATCAATAAAACTGTTCATCTAAATCTTTTTATTAGAACTAAATCAACAGTAGTTTAATTACTACTTGATTTAGTTCTTTTTATTTTAAAAATTTTTTTTACTTAGAATCCAGCGACCCTAGATATTTTTCTGTATAATCTTAAATAAAGAAAACAATATCAAAAAATGCACGTAGAAGTAGATAAATGGAGTGGTTTTGCAAATTTCTTTTATTTCTAGAAGTTATTCACGTATACGGATTTGTTTTTCTCACAAATAAAAAGGCAGGAAGTACAATGGATCATTTGTATATAAAATATATTCATCAATTTTCCGTTTTGGTGTTAGGCACACTAATTATAGCGGGGATTGTCGCATTTATTATTCAAGGTCGTGACATATTAACAGTACATCAAGAGTTTTTCAGTTATGCATTTGGTATTCCTCTGATCGCTATAAGGTCTGATAACAAAAAGTGGAAGAAACGCTATTACATTTTCTTGCTATTTTTGTGTTTTTATCTGCCACCTAAAATTTTTACTTTATTAGGTATACAATGCCTATCATTTTCTTTTATTTCCTATATCATTGTTTTAATTTTCCTCAGTTTCATAGTATGGGTGTTTTATCTTGTCAAAAAATAAATGAATGTTTCATGAACAGTACTTCATCACAGCCTAATTTTTTTCTTTATGCTATCGTTATATTAAAGAAATCAATCAGAAGGGAAAGAAAGTGATGAAAAAAGTTTTATTAGTGGTAAACCCCAGTTCAGGCGGTGAACAAGCAAAGGAATTTGAGCAATTAGCGATAGCAAAATTGGAATCGGTGTTTGATGAAGTGGTCGTCTTGCATACAAAAAAAGCAGGGGATGCAAAAAACTTTACTCGCGAAGCGGCTACGGAAGGGTATCATAGTGTGTTTGTCATGGGCGGAGATGGAACAGTCAACGAAGGAATCAGTGGAATCGCTGAACAAGAACATCGGCCAAATTTCGGATTTTTCCCATTGGGTACGGTGAATGACTTGGCTCGAGCATTAGGGATACCGCTAGAACCTGAGGAAGCGATCAATCATTTTTCGATTGAATCAGTCAAGCCATTGGATATTGGAAAAATAAATGACGACTATTTTATGAATGTCGTCGCAATTGGCTCTATCCCTGAAGCAATCAATGATGTAGATGCGGAGAAGAAGACGAAATTTGGAAAACTAGCTTATTTCATGTCAGGAATCAAACAGTTAGCTTCCACACAATCCTACTCGTTTCACGTAGAAGTTGATGGAAAGAAGGAAGAAATTGAGAGCAGTACCTTGCTGATAGGACTAACTAACTCAGTCGGCGGTTTTGAAACATTACTTCCAAATGCAAAAGTGGATGATGGTAAGCTCCATTTGGTTTATTTAAAAGATTCTTCTTTGATCGATACGCTTAAAACATTGCCAGACCTATTAAAAGGAGTAGATGAATCTACGAAAAATCTAGCCTATCTTACTTGTGAGCAATTAGTTGTGTCATTAGCTGATGAGGAAGAATTGACGACGAATGTTGATGGAGATGAAGGGGATAAATTACCTGTGACAATCAAAGTGTTACCCTCACATTTACAGGTTTATTGTTAAAATGGAGGTTGTGACCGAAGAGTTGTCAGGAGGACATCGGTTGTTCGGAATAAGGGACTGTGACAAGACTTTTGTCACAGCCTTTTTTTGTACAAAAAAGAAATTTTCACCTAACAGAAAAATTTGCCATAAAAATACATATTTTAAATATGAAAGTACAATTACAAATAAATTAAAACGTTAAAATAAAATTGTCAAAACGTCAGAGAGGATGGTGGAGAATGAATCAATATGTAAAAAAGCTGATTGCGTCGATTTTGTTTGTCTTCCCTCTCTTGATGGTGACATCCGTTTTTGCCGATGTAGAGAAAACAAGCGAATCAACGCAATCAGAGAATCAAAGTTTTGACAAGACTGCTTTTTCAGAAGAATTAATTACTTCTGAAACTACAGAATCCCAAAGTGAGGCGCCTACTTCTAATACAAGGCAAGAAGAAAATAAGACAAGTGAGGCCTCAGAAGTAGCTGAACAAACGTCTGATAGCAGTGAAGAGGTACAGGTTAGAGTTGTTTCAGCGGATGGGTACAGCGAAGCTGCCACAACAGAAGAACTGACGCAGCTTCTCGCAGACGAATCAGTAGCTAAGATTCGTTTAACTCAGCCTTTGACTTTAGACAGGGAATTGGAGATCAAGCGAGATATCGTTATCGATTTTGGCGGACTTGCTCATAATTTCGGCACACATCACATCTATATCAATGAGACACCTCAGTCGATCGAGTTTCAGAATTTTAAAGGAACGGTAGCTCATCCAGGTGGGTTGATACCAAATATCGATGGAAATGCCATTATCATTGCTTATATGTCCGATTTTTGGGGAAACAGATATCATTTTACGGGAGAAATAAAATTTACCGGGAAACTTGACTTATATGATGGTTCTAAATTAGGCCTGATTTACGCCCCTCGTGCAACTGTCACATTAGATGGTGTTTCCGGTGTATTGGATGTCCAACCAGTGAAAGAAGGGATGAATGCCGCTCCGGGTAAAGCTTATTTTTGTAGAAGCTATCAGCTAAATGTAATCAATGGTAGTCAGCTTTATGGACCATATCTAGGAAAATTCTATGGTTTTCTAGATTCAGGTGATGAGACGGGCAGTGGAAAAACAGCACCAGGACTCCATATCTTGAGTGGTTCAAAGGTCTCTCTTGACTATGATCGGGCAGATGGCGTCAGCGATGAAGGAGAGGCTGTCGATACGCTACCCGGGAATGTCACATTTGAAGTCAGTGGCTCAGGAAGCGAATTTTCGGTAAATACAAAGATCAATATTACCAACGACAACAATCGCGGAATTATCCAAATGAGAGGCTCAGGATCAAGAGTCGCTGTGTCGAATGATGGGAAAATCACAATCAATACAGCGACTACTGGCGGATTTCGCCTGCAAGGAGATTCTAGTCAAATCCATGTATCAAGTGGTGGACAAATCTCGGTTAAAATGGCTGGAGATGGCGACCAACCTGGAAACAATGGGATGCGTTTTGTAGGGAAAGGACTTTCTTTGATCGTAGAAGGAGCCGGATCAGTCATCGATATTGATAAGCAAAGTGGTCGTTCTAGCGCAGTTCGTTTTGAGAACGGTACGCAAAAACTAACAGTAACTAATGGAGGCTCACTGAAGGTAAGAAATGCAGGGGATGGCAAATCTTATGTGAACAGACTCAATCAAGGAAACCAAGCGATCCAATTTTATGACGCTTCTGGTTTTCTAGAAAGTCCAGGGTCAGCTGATTTTACGGTTACTGGAGAAAAATCAAATATCGATATACGCGCAGATTCCGGAGCTACCGTAGATACAACTGGAGATATTGATTTGAACTTTATGGCTGGCGAAAAAACTTATTTAGTCATGGTCGGGAAAACTGGGGAAGATAAGACTGGCATCATCAGTGGGGATGTGTTGAATGTAGACTTAGAATCTCCTACCTATTTCGATTTCCAAAACAAACGGATCGGAAGCGAGACTAATGGCATAGGTGGCTGGGTATTTCAAGGAAATGGCGATTCTTCATTGAAGATCGCTCATTCAGAAATTGCTTTATGGCGAAAGGCAGGAGCAACGTTCGATAACTTTGAAAAAGATCCGGATTATTTTTCTGATATGACAGACTTATCGATCAATGGAACCGACTTAGGTAATTTTGTATCAAGCCCTAGTGCAGGTTTAACAAATGAATTTGCTCAGACAGGTGCCGGAATGAAAAATTATAATCGAATCAGTGCCAATAACCAGCTTCCGATGATTGAATCCTTAAGAGTACCAACGAATGCAGATAAAAAAATCTATGGGCATGTCGTTGTTCCCGAAGGTGTCGAGGCAAAGCCAAGAGATGCTTGGACAGGCGAAGTAGAAGTGACTTTACGTATTACTTATGCAGATACGACGAAATCACCTGTAGAAATTACTGCTCTCACACAAGGACAAACAGATGAAAATGAAGGGGCAGGATATAATCCGTGGGGAGAAGGCGAACAAGGCGGTTTGTTTGAAGTTCAAGTACCCAACGAAGAAAGACTAACAACGGGGGATCAAGTGCAAGTAGTTGCTGCTAAAAAAGTAAGAGGCGGCCAAGAAGTGACAGAACTGGACTCTTCCAAAACGACAGTCGATGTGATTCCCCCTGAACCTGCTAATTTAAGTACCACATTGATCAATGCAGCTTCTCGCACGATCACAGGTACAGGTGAAGCAGGAGCTTTGGTTTCATTGAAAAAAAATCAAGCTGTTTTGTCCGAAACAACTATTGATGATACAGGGAAATTTGTTCTTTCTATCCCAGAAAATCAACTTTTTGCAGGAGATGTATTAGAAATTGTATTAAACGACCAAGCAGGAGAAGCTGCTGCTAAGGGTGTGCAGAACAAGCCAAGTACCAACGATGAAATTGGGAATCACAATCCAAGTGATACGCCAGTTGTTTATCATGATGCCCCGCCTTTTGCACCTGCTACGAAGATCGTAGTAGAAGGTGGTCTCTCATTTCTTGCCCCTTCCAAACTCGATTTTGGTCAGATCAAAGCAACTGGTTTGATACAAGAAGCATTTGGCCAAATGGATGGGCAGGAAAAATTATGGATTTATGATCAGCGAGAAACAAAAAGTCCATGGATCTTAACGATAAAATTATCTCAGCCTTTCACAAATGATGCAGGATTTTCTATGCAGGATGTCCTATATTTCAAGAAAGCTGAGGAGTATCAATTAGTGAATGAAGAAGAACTGGAAATTGTCAGAGGACAAAATTCAACGAATGTGCAAGCAGATTATTCAGAATATTTAAATAACGGTCGGGCGTTTAAACTTGTCTTAACCAAAGAAAATCAGATAGCTGGTAATTACTCAGCAGAGATAACATGGACATTAGCAGATGCGCCGACAGAATAAAGATCAAGGAGGATGATTGATGAATCGAATATGGAATAAAAGTCATCGAAACAACTGCTCTTTACTTCTGATCCTTCTCCTTGGATTCATCCTTTGGCAGACACCTGTCCATGCCTCCGAATTCAATTTTGCGGTAGATTTTGAATTACCGGCTAATCAGATTGATAAGAACAAAACATATATAAATGTAAGGATGGAGCCTGGGAAAACACAGGAAATCCCCTACACGGTCTTTAACCGAACAGATAAATCAGTAACAGTTGAGACATTGATCCACTCCGCTACGACGAATTCAAACGGTGTGATCGAATATGGAGAATCAAAAAGTAAATTTGATGAAACATTAAGTTATGATATGAAAAACTTAGCAAAAACAGTGGGAGAAATAACTGTTCCTCCTCAAAGTGCGGTCACTGAGACACTTTCACTGAAAGCGCCAGAAAAAGAGCTGGCTGGTGTGGTCGCAGGAGGGATCACGTTTCAAGAAAAAAAAGAGAACGTTTCTAACAAAAGTACAGTTGGTGTCGTCAATCAGTTTTCTCAAGTGAAAGCAATCTTGATTCGAAATAGCGAAAAAGAGTCTTCCCCAGATTTGAAATTAAAAAAAGCTTATGCGGATCAAAGCGATGGAAGAAATGTGATTAAGGCGAATCTTCAAAATCCAAATGCTTCTTATATGTTCGGCTTGACTACATCGGTTGAAGTCTACAAAAAAGAAACAAAAGAGCCTTACCTTTCAATAAAAAAAGAAAAAATAGATGTAGCACCCAATACAAATTTTGATTTACTTGTCCCATTAGAAGGAAAAAAATTAGCTCCGGGACATTATCAAGCGGTTGTGAAGGGTGCTTGGAAAGAAAAACGCTGGAATCTCCATACCGATTTTGAAATAACTGATGATGCAGCGGACCAATTGAATGAAAAGGATATTGATTTAAAAAATCAGCCAGAAACATTTGACTGGCGATGGCTGATATTTGTTGGAGTCATTCTTATTGGCTTATTTGCTGGATTATTTATTTTAAAAGAAAGAAGGAAAAAGAAATGAAAAAAACAATTGCATTAAGTACCGTTCTAGCTGGAAGTCTATTATTATGTACACAAAGTGTTTTTGCTGAGAATAAGAGCTCAGCCACTACAGAAGGAACGATTTCTGTAACAAAACCAGATGCCGCAAATCCTGAAGACGTTGTTCCAGTTCCTCCTGTTGATCCAAATGATCCCGATACGCCGTTTACACCTGACGAACCAAATCAGGGAACATCCGGATTACTGACGATTGACCAAGCTCCAGATCTTGATTTTGGAACAATCAAGTTAGGTACAGCAAAAACAGTATATGCTGCATTACAAAACGGAACGGACAGTACAGGGACAGCAACACAAGTACAGAATTTCGTACAAGTAACGGATAAAAGCGGAAATTATGCCGGTTGGAAACTATCAGTCAAACGAACAGAATTTATTGGTAC
Organism: Enterococcus sp. H57; assembly: GCF_003112495.1. Lineage (NCBI taxonomy): Bacteria > Bacillati > Bacillota > Bacilli > Lactobacillales > Enterococcaceae > Enterococcus > Enterococcus sp. H57. The sequence goes on along the minus strand of NZ_BEHC01000022.1, from coordinate 5,013 downwards.
AACATCTGATACGAATAAACTAACTGGTTCAAAGGTGAAATTCAAAAACGCCGTGATTCGAAATAGCGCAACTAATAGCAGTGGAACGCCATCTACTATTTCTGGTACTGGCGCTGAAGGAATTGAGATCCCAGCAGATCAGGCAGTAGATCTAGTAACTGCAGGAGCAAATGAAGGGATTGGCACATGGATTTATTCATTAGGAGAGAATGTGGAACAAGGGAGACAATCAGTGGAATTATTTGTTCCTGTATCCAATTATGCCGTAGACAACTACGTTTCAACATTCACATGGTCGTTAACAGATGCTCCTACAGAAGGGAAAGCGTAAAATCAAATCAATGACTTCAGGGAGTGGAGCCGATTCAAGGCCTACTCCCTGAAATCTGCTATGCTTACGTCTCAGCTCTTATTCATCAACTCGAAGCAGTTTTTTGGAAGTCATGGAAACGTTCCTTTGTCTTTTCAAAGATCTTTCGACCAACGAGTAAGGAGTCACCATTGAAAAATTCTAACACATAATGAGCAGAATCAATTTTCTGCAATTGCGATAAGTTGATACAGTAAGATTTTAATAGTAAAAAGTAAGCATACTTTTCTAACTCTGTCTTCAATTGTTTTAAAGAAGTATTCACTAATTTATCTTCTGTAGTTGTTTTGACCATAACTTGGTTTTTCAAACCTTTGATACTTTCAATATATAAAATTTCCCGAGGATACAGGACGAGACTTCCACCTTTTTGATCAATAAAGATTTTATCGACATTTACGATCTGCTGTTCTTTCCAATTGATCTGTTCTAGCACTTGACGAATTTGTTCAGATAAATTCCTGTCTTTTCTGATATATCCAATCGGAAGGATTTTCCGATTGATGATCTCTACTGCAAAATTCGTATAAGCGGTGAAAAAAACAATATTACTATGTGCATTTTTTTTACGTATTTGTTCGGCGACATCAATACCTGTGAGTGATTGCTTCAAGTCGATATCGATAAAGAAAACATCGTGATTATCAATAGTGCCCAACTGGATCAACTGATTGATTTGAGAGACAGAAGTGAGCTGCACGATATTCTCGATATGATGATTGACCAATTCTTTGATGATCCATTCGCTGTGAAACTGGTTATCTTCTATGATAAAATACTTTTTCATATGCAGGCTCCTATTAAAAAAATATGTGTACATTTTGAAACAAAACAATGGAGGAATAAGATGGTCGCAACAGTGACACTTTATTTGACCTTTACTTTGATTTTAGATTTAGGTATCTATTTATTCTTTTCGAAACAACTGCTAGTAAAAAACAGCTTTGGTTGTATAGCTTTGATGGTGGTGACACTTTTACTTCCTATCCCTAAAGTGAGCTTTCCTTACCTAGTTGGCTTATTATTGATGTTTCTTTTTTATTTTACTACGAAAAACCTGTTTATCAGCTGTTTGATCAGTAATCTTTTTTTTGCTATCACTGGACTCAGCTTTTTTCTGGTTTTTGATCTGATGGATTATTTAGGAAAGAGACATCTTGGAACAGCAAGTTTTTTTGCACTACTTATCGCATTTATTTTCTATCTATTAGTAAAAAGTATAGACAAACAGACGAGATTTCTCAACTTGCTTTTTACTTATCCAACTGAACACTATTTTGGAGGTATTTGTATTTTATTAAGCTGGGGCGTGATTTACTTGGTATTGGGAAGTGTTCACTTCCGCTCATCTAATTATCTGCTTCTATCTCTTTTGTCGATAGTCATCAGTTTTTTTTCTTTGTTTTTTTCCATTATGTTGATCAGTTTCCAAGTAAAAGAAAGACAACATCAGGAATCGCTTCAACTGTATCAAATAAATGAAGAATATTACCATCATCTAGAGGAATTCAAACATGATTATAAAAGTCTACTGTTTTCATTAAAAATTATTCTTCAGGAAAATAAAAAAGAAACGTTGGAATTTTTAGAAATCTTAGAAGATCATTCTGCAGCTATTTTTGAAAAACCGCAAATACAACAGCTAACAAATATTGTATCCCCAGCTGTCAGGGGTGTCTTTTTAAAATTTCTAGAAAAAGCAGAATCGGAGAAAATCCCGATCCAAGTAGTTATTCCTGTCGAAGTGAAAACAATCCCGATTGATCTGGTTGTTTTTATTCGCTGTTTATCTATTTTTATTTCTAACGCATTCGATCATCGTGTAGCCGATCAGAGTCCGATTACGATCAATCTGCTGGAAGAAAAAGAGGGATTACGTTTTAGTATAGCGAACAAGGCAAATCCAACGAATTTGACGCTATCGGAGATGGTCAAAAGAGGAAAAACCTCTAAAAAAAATGGCGGGTTAGGTCTATACAGTGCGAAAAAAATGCTGGATGTTTACGAAAATGCAGAACTAAAAATCGATTTTTCAAAGCAGAATCACTGTTTCTTTGTAGAAATGTATCTGGCATCTAGAAAGAGCAAATCAGCCTACTGACTTACTGTCAAAGGATAAGCTTGAGGAAAGTCTACACGGAGATAGAGACAACAACACAGCATATTCAAAAGAAACAGAAGCGTGATGACCGTTGTCACCCTTCTGTTTCTTTTGCTATGTAGTTAAACAAAGTAGTTGACACTTTCGCTACTTAGTATTAGTACGAAAGTATACTTCATGATACTAAGTAGATAAGAAGTGAAAAGCGGAACCCACGATCGTCAAAATGCTAACTGCTTTGCTTACACCAGATAAAGGGAAGAGCAATATCGCTTATTTTAGGCGTGGAGAAGCAAGAAAATCCCTACGATCACACAAAAAATGCTGACCCAGCAGTTAAGAGAGTTAGAACAAGATGGCATTGTCCATCGAAAAGTCTATAACCAAGTCCCGCCTAAAGTAGAGTACTCGCTCACCGAAGAAGGAAAATCATTAAGAGAGATTCTAGTAGCGATGTCTGTTTGGGGAGAAGAACGTATCGAAAAACAAAAAGCCTCAGGGGAAGAAGTCACATTACTGCATACACATGGTGGCTACCTAAATTACTGATTTTCTATGACATTTATTTTAAATAAAAGAAAACAGGAGTTTTTTTAAAAGCATCATCTATTTTTTATGTAAAAAAATGGTATGATTAATCAAGTAAGAAATGATTGGAAGAAGGCAAGCAAATGAATAGCATGGAAAAAGTCAACCAGTTTAGAGATGAACGTAATTGGCGACAATTTCATAACGAAAAAGATTTGGCTATTTCTATTTCTTTGGAAGCATCTGAATTGTTAGAACTTTTTCAATGGAAAACGCCGGAAGAAGTAAAAGAAACACAATTAGAACGAATCAAAGAAGAACTGGCGGATGTATTGATCTATTCATACATGATGGCAGACAACCTTCAGCTGGATCTAGATGAGATCATTGAAGAAAAATTGATCAAAAATAATTTGAAATATCCTGTAGAAAAAAGCGCAGGTGTACGAAAAAAATACACAGAGTTGTAGAAATGTGTCATTCGGCTGTTGGAAAGAGCAAAAGAAAAACAGTAAAATGAGTCTGGAGGGAGAGAAAATGAAAAAAAAAGGAAAAGCAAAAAGATGGCTAGTCAATATCCTCTTGTTCCTCTTGTTATTAGTAGGACTAGCTTTGATTTTCAATGAACAGATCAAGGATTATCTTGTCAGAGAGACAGGAGATAAATATGCTATAGCGAATGTAACAAAAGAAGATCTGAAAAAGAATAACGATAAAGATGTCAGTTTTGACTTTGATGCGGTAGAACCAATGACGACAGAAGGGGTCATGAGGTCGCAGATGAGAGGAACAGATCTACCAGTGATTGCTAGTATCGCAGTCCCTTCAGTTTCAATCAATTTACCGATTTTCAAAGGCTTGGATAATACGTCACTACTTTACGGAGCAGGAACATTATCTCCAGATCAAGAAATGGGAAAAGGAAATTATGCCTTAGCAAGCCATCGTGCAACGAACCCTGAATTGTTGTTTACACCGCTGGAAAATTTAGAGATGGGTGCCAAGATCTATTTGACAGATTTAGAAAATGTGTATACATACAAAACATTTTTTAAAGAAAAAGTTGCTCCTACAGATACCCAATTACTGAATGAAGTCGAGGGAAAAGAAATCGTCACACTAATTACTTGTGGCGACATGGATGCAGTCACGCGACTAGTTGTACAAGGCGAACTGGAAAGTGTTACACCGATAAAAGATGCGACAGATGATATGAGAACTGCTTTCAATCTAGAGACAAAAACATTTTAGGATACTGGGACATAAGTCGTTACAGATCAAAAACAGCCAAAGGATATGAATCGATAAGGAAAAACCAATTTGCTGAAAAAAAGAGGAACGCAAAGAGGTGCATCTCTGATTTGGTTGTTTTCTAGATAGACTTGTGTTCCAGTTTTTTTATTTTTTATATGAAAAGGCTTGCATAAATAAAAATTCGATGGTATGATGATTTTGAATAAGAAATGGATTGTTACTGTACGGCAGGCAAAACCAGAATTCAGCTAAGAAACAGTAGGCGAATTCTAGGTTTTTTTATTTTTCTTGAGAGGGCGAAGCAAAATGAAAATTGATAAAATTTTGAATAACAACGTCGTCATTTCGAAAAATGGATTCGGGGAAGAAGTCGTTTGTATGGGAAAAGGACTAGCTTTTCAAAAAAAGATTGGGGACGAGATTTCGTCAGAAGCGGTCCAAAAAGAATTTGTTTTAAGAGATTCTTTTGCTAAAAACCAATTCCAACAGCTGATGGCTGATATTCCGGCAGAGGAGATCGAATGGGTCAAGCAAGTAGTAGAACAAGCTGAAGATAAACTAAAAGTTGAATTTTCGCCTAATATTTATCTGACGTTGACCGATCATCTTCATTATGCGATCACACGAGCAAAAGAAAATATCCAACTGCCTAATCCATTATTATTTGAAACGCCGATTGTAAAATTAAGCTAGACAACTAAAAAAGTCATTTGTGCTACACTCAAAATAGTTCCGACCAAAGAATTATAAGGAGTGAGTA
>NZ_BEHC01000021.1:0-32521 GCF_003112495.1 Enterococcus sp. H57 | reverse complement strand
CTAGAAAATCACTGGATTATCGAACACCTTTGGAAGTATTTTTGAGTTACGTAAGTATTGATGATCTGTCTAACTTAATTTGACAATTAAGAAACAAATAAATAATATAAAAGGTAAATAAAAAAGAGTGGATTTCTCCACTCCATGAAAAGCCGACTTTTTGGGACGCTTTTTTTTGCCAAGCCTCACATTTTTATAGCCAAACTTCTTTTGCGACTTGCTGCAATAATTGGATTTTCTTCCATTGTTCTTCTTCTGTTAAATGGTTTCCTTCTTCTGTTGAAGCAAACCCACATTGAGGACTGATACTTAGATTTTCCAATGGTACAAATTGTTGTGCTTCTTTTATTCGTTCTTTTATTTTCTCCGTATCTTCCAAATCTGGAAACTTAGAAGTAACTAATCCTAAAACAACTTTACTTTCTTTGTTACTCCAATGTCTTAAAGGAGTAAAATCTCCTGCTCGGTCAGAATCGTATTCCAAAAAGAAACCATCATAATTTGTTGAAAACAACTCTTCTGCAATGGGTTCATATCCACCGGAAAACAGCCAAGAAGAAGCGTGATTCCCGCGGCAGATATGTGTTGTGATCGTCAAATCTTCTGGTTTGTCTTCCAGTGCATTATTGATAATCTCTGTACAAATATGGGCCATTTCTTTCGGATCAATTCCTTTTTGAAGAAGTGCTTCTCTTTTAGTTTGATCAGCTAGAAACGCCCAATTTGTATCATCGAATTGCAGGTAACGGCAACCTTTTTCATAAAAAGCATGAATCGCTGCTTTGTAAGTAGAGGACAAGTCCTCATAAAAATCAGCTAGATCAGGATAAATCTCCTTGATTTTTGAAGAACCATCATTAGATAGAATCTCTTGTCGTAAAATCATCGTGGGACTAGGGATCGTTGCTTTTGCAACAAAAGTATCATCTGTTTCCACTACTTCTTTCAGAAAAGCAAAATCTTTTAAAAATGGGTGATTTGGATTGAAAGATAATTTATCTACTACCCGAATATTATAAGCTGGAGCTGCTTTTCCGTGGAATGTTTGATTATATCCAGTTTCTGGAACATAGCCTTCGATACCATTTAGTTCTTCTAAAAAATCAAGATGCCAAAATCCACGCCGAAATTCACCATCTGTAATTCCTTTGATGCCGACTGCTTTTTGGTCTTCCACTAATTTTTTTATTTCCTGGTCTTCGATTGCACGAAGTTCTTCTTTTGAAAGTAAGCCTTCTTGAACTTTTTTTCTTGCTTCTTTGATCGATTGCGGGCGTAAGAAACTTCCGACATGATCTACTGTAAATGGTCTATTTTTGCTCATTTCACTCACTCTTTTCTTTGTTTTTTTGTAAAAAAAAATCCTTTTACTAGCAAATACTAGTAAAAGGACGATTATACTCGTGGTACCACCTTTTTTCAGAAAAAACATTCTTTCTCTCAGCCTGACAATAAAATCAGTGGTCTTGGTAACGAAAGACTGTTCGTTTTTGCCTACCTTTCGACAAAAAATCCTCTAAGGCCATTTTCGACAGTCAACTTCTAGCTTTTTACACCAACCAAAGCCTCTCTTGAACCATTTTCTGTCTACTTTCCTTCTCATCGGATACTATTAGAATAAAATTAGAATAGCATGTTTGAAAGAAAAGTCAATAGGGAATAAGAACAAACAAAAACTAATTTGTTATTCTTAGTAATTGGTTTGTGGAATACAATAAAGCTTTTCTAATATGATAATTGTTCAGTCGTCCTTTCATCTTAGATCACTTCCTTAAAATGATCATACCCGTTTCAACCACATAAAAAAGGACTTAATTTTGAAAAATTTCCCATCAAAACTAAGTCCTTTTTATTATAGTTATACAAATTTGCTTATTTTCTCGCTATTTCCGATACATCTTGAACAGGAGCAATTCGACTGAAAACACTGGTGCAAAAGCATTTATTTGTCTTATGGTAGAACCGTGGAAAACTCAGACTGGTAATAAATTGTCATTTTTTGAAAGAATAGCGCCCTCTTGAACATTATCAATCGCACTTACCACTTGTTGATCTGACTTTGCATATAAGTGACCGTAAGTTCCTAAAGTGATTTGAATATTCGCATGGCCCAATCGTTCTTGAATAGATAGCGGTTGAATATTCTGCTCAATTAGAAATGCAACATGAGAATGTCGTAGCGCGTGAAGCTTAATCGGTTTGACACCCGCTTTTTTAGCAGCTTCTTTTAACCAGTTCGCAAAAGAATAAGGTGGCGTAAATGTTCCGTCCAACTGAGCAACATATTCAAAATTTCCAATACGTTTTTGCAAGTCATACCACTGTCTGAGTTTTAAGGAAAGCTTCTTCCCCAACCCAATCGTTCGATAAGCACATTTAGTTTTGGGAGTCGAAAAGTACCAATCATCTTTTGTATTATAAATCAATGTCTTCTCAATCGTTATCGTGTTTTTCTCAAAATCTACATTCGACCAAGACAAAGCTTCAAGTTCTCCAATCCGAATGCCAGTATAAAAGAGCATTTCATACACAATCTTCCGATGGTGGGTTTGAATCTTATCATCCTTCAATTCATTCATCACTTTTTGAAACTCACTGTGTTCCCAAAACTCAACTTTCTTATTCTCAGAAGGAAGCGAAGAAACATCTTCAACGGGATTTTTAGCAATCACCCCCTCTTTAACAGCCCGATCCAATACAATTTTTAGGTGCCCTCGAATCCGATTGATATAAGATTTTGATAACGTTTCGCCATTAACTTTTTTCCGTGAATTACGTGACTCTGTCTGGCTTAGTTCAAATAACCAATCCTCAATATCGTGACTTGTAATATCTCGAACACGAAAATGATAGAAAAACTGCATACGCTTTTCGAAAATGAATTGCGCATTCTCATATGTTTGACTTTTGACCTGTCTCTCGTACCATTTTACAAACCTATCCTTGTAAAACTCTTCGAAAGTCATTTGATTGGTAGAACACAGTTGATTAGGAATTGTCTTGTTAAAATCATGTGTTTCCATGTACTTGTCATAAGCAATTTTGGCATCTTTTTGTGAAGCATAACCTCGTTTAGTCTTCTGAACCTTTCTTACATTTTCATCTATACCTAGATATGCTCGGAAGAACCATTTTTTTGTCTTTTTATCTTGGTAAATATTTTTAATTTTTGGCATCGTTCCATTCCTCTCTGTACTTGAGAAAAGCTACTTTAATAGTACCGCGCTTGTACTGTTTATTCCGCAACTTGAATGTGAAAAAGATGTTCAATTACTCGGGATGGCACCACACCAACTTGGCGATTATTATAAAAATCAATACCTTCAATCCTTGCAAGATATGCCTTGCTCTCTTTAATCATTCGTGCAGCTTGACTAGGTTTAAAGCCCATCTCTATCAAAATTGCACGATTTACCATGAAATCACATTTTGTTTCCATTCTCTCACCTCCTGATTCTTTACTCCTTTTAAAATAATCCTCTTTATAATCTATTGTTTCTCATTCGATGGTTGTGTTATACTCGTCTTGTCGAGGCGGAGTACGTTGCACAACTTGTTGTGTAAGCAGTACTTTGCTTTTTTAGTAGCTTGTTTTCTCATTTGATATACTTTGTAATTTTCGTTCATAATACTCAACCTCCTCCTGATAATACTCCGGGTCTGCCTTCATATTTTGGAGAAGTTTGATCTGTCTTGGATTCATTTCTCCTTGTTCAATAATCAAAGGCAACAAGGAAGAATGAAACGTTTGATCGACCTGTGCAATAAAAACTAATGATGGTGAAACACCATGAATTAACCAACTCATAGTTTTCTCAAAACTTTGAGGAATTGTATCTAAAGAAATGGTGATTGCGCCATAATTGCTAATAAAGGCTGCCCATTTGGCATCAACTTTTGCACCTAGATCATTTGGATCACGGTCATAAAAACAAATTGCTCCATTAAGTAACTCAAAGAACAGTTTGGTTAAATCATGGGTTTTTGAAATAATCTTTGCCAAGCTTTGCGCTTTCTCTTTTCGATACCGTAGTTCAAAGCGATTCTTTACTTTTGCCTCTTCTAAAGGAATTCCTCGTCGCTTCCGTTGTTCATGGTCCTTCTGATAAAAGCAAAAACGACACTGACTCTTCTTTGAGCCTAAATACAAGGTCTCACCATTTGATTCATTGTTTATGATATCCGTACCGCCATGAGATTCACTCACTTGAAAAGTGGTCCACACATGGCCTAGTATTACCTTATGCTTAAGTTCTGGAATGCTGAGACTCCCCACAAAATCATCTAAAGTAAAATCAATCCGTGTAAAGTTCCCCTGATAATCTAATACCTTACGAAAAAACTGTTGCCAATTTGTTTTTCGTGTTTTTAGCCATCTTGCTAAGTGTTTACAGCCTTGACCTGAAAACTCCATCACAGTTCCTTTAACCGCATCGTCAATGGAATACCGAATCGTGATTACTTGATTCCACACGTATTGGCCAATATAGCCCTTTGGCGCATAATCCAGTTCCTCAAAACGTTCAATGGGCATTTCAATAATCTCTTCAATTAGCTTTAAATGTTGATTCGAGAAAAAGTGAATGGTTAGATAATCAATCAAAACACGGTTAACTGGAACGACCTCTTCTTGCAAACTATCCAACACAAGATTCAATTTTTCTTCACTTAATTGTCTCGTTCCTTTTTCTACTTTCGATAATAACGATCTCGAAATCCCCACTTTTTCTGCTAAATATCGTTGTGTCCACCCCCTTTCTTCTCGAGAAACTCGAATGGCTTCACCGAGATCATGTTGATTAACTTGGTTCATAGACAAACCTCCTTCTGCTATTTACTTGTCAAAGAACCTATTGAACTTATTTTAAGTACATTTTTATTGTACGCCTGTATTTATTTTAAGTCAATATGTTTTGACTTTTTTTAAGTACACACGTATACTAAATTTAAGAACTTATCCTGAGGAGGAGTTTTCATGGAGATAGACAAGCAAGCAGTCGGCAATCGAATTCGGCAGATTCGCCAAGAATTAAAGTTGAGTATGGAGAAATTTGGCAAACTAATTGGTGATTTACCGCGAAGTACAGTCAATAACTGGGAACGTGGGATCAACCTTCCAAAAACCGAAACCCTTCACCAAATCGCAGAGATAGGTCATGTCACCAATGAATATCTTTTGTATGGTGATCAAGAGAATCAATACATTTTAGAAATGCTCCAAAAAAAGGCAGGTAAGCTTGATCCTAAGATTGAAGGTCTCATAGTAGACGAAATCAAACACGCTGACCTTGTTAGTGAAAAAGAAATGGATCGAATGATTGAATTTTTTATTACAAATCTCATTCCACCAACTGAACAAGACCAGTTTACTTTCCAATGTATCGATGAAAAAAAGCAGCTTTATCTTGGTTCAACTAATTTTGGTAAGGAAGCCCAGCTCTATTTGCAACATGATAATCAAAATCATATTCTGCACATGATGCCCTTTACCTTCTCCAACTTTAGTGTGGATCGCATACTCGTCTATTTAGCAAATCAAGAATCCTATTCCTATTTTGGGAAACATTTACCCAAGGAACTAGGTGAGAAAGCCATCCTTCTATACTCAATTAATCAATTGACCAGCGATGTGCGAATTGCCCCGTTGGTCTATTCAGAAGAAACCGCTTCTTATCAGTACACAGAGGACAATCAATATCTACTAGAACAGCAATATCTTTATCTACCATTCGTGATGGAAGTCGAGAAAGAACGCCTGTTAAATGCAGCGTATCCATCATCAAAATGAGGTGACAAGATTGATAAGCACGTGACAAAGAAAATACTGCTAGGACACTCCCCAATGGGTAGTTGTCACAGTTTCCTGTTCTTTGTTAGCCCCCTGTTAGAACCGGGGGCTTTATTCCTGCAGTCCGGCTACGCCTTCCTGCAATAGACAAAACTCCAGATCGGGTAATTCGCTTGTGGCGAAACCCGACCTGGAGTTTGTCTCTGTATTTTGAACCCTAAAAATTAATCAAACAGACTGATATTCTCATAATCAGCGCGAAATAAGCCATTAAGTACAGTTTTCCTACCTATTTTTGATAACCCGCTGGTTAGTTAATATTCCTTTTCCGAGAGAGATAAATGATTGGTTAAATCTATATACATCTCAACCTTTAAAAATGTTTTCGAAATACTTCATCAGTACATGTCATACAAATTACCAGTGCATTCTCAAATTCTAGTTCTTTAATTGATTTCAGTTGAGGAGCAGTTACTTTTGGCGGAAATTTCCATTTTTGTCCAAACCTCTTCCCTCGATGAAATTTCTTTGTTGCAATTATTGCAATGAAAAATTTTTGTTTCAAAAATATACATAATTACTTCCTCCAATAAAAACTATCTACCTCTCAAATTATTTTTCTCTAATAAGAAAAACAGAAAAGGTAATAAGATACAACAGTGATGATTCCTAATAAAGAAAAGACTACAATAATATTTTTCTAACTTATCGCCTTCAAAGAAATAGTTTCTTATTTTTCACTAAAATAAAAAATTTATTGCAAAAAAATAGAAGTGACAAAATTATCAATCATTTCAAGGTAATATAACTACCTGAGTTTATTATCGATTAAAATGCTAACTACATTTGCAAGAGAAGCGAGAGTTAAAGGTAAATATAGAATTTCTACTTTTTTAGCAATAGAAATAGGAATAAAATATTTAAAATGTATAGAAACTTTCTTTTTTTTCTTGCTATCTTTTTATAATCACAACTCTCTATAATAGAATTACGATTTATTTTATACGGCTGAAAAAATCTATCACCAAAAAAATTCAAACATTAAGCCAAGGATTATGAAGTCAACATTTCGAAAAATGAACATACATTGGTAAGCAACTATAACTATTACCACAGACATAAAGTAACACAATATATTACTATTTAAGTGTACGCCACCAGTGAATATCCTCAAGGTATACAGCGCACAACAAAAAGAAAAAAGGAAACGCAGAAGCATTTCCTTTCAGTGATTTAATGAAAACAACACGATTTGACTTAGAGCCTTTTTATTTGAATTCATTTTCGCTTTATCCAACTTCATTTGATCATTTGATTACTCGGTTAAATACTTTTGACATGAGTATCAATGAAACATTCATTAATTATGGTTGCTTATTTCTTACCGCTTTTCTGGCCAATGCTAATCCGCCGATTATTCCGGCATTATCACCTAATTCGGGCGTAATAATGTAGCTATCAATTGGTGGTATTTCAACATATCCATTTATAAGCTCAACAAATTTATCCTGAACTTTTTTCTTCATGTGTTCTTGTTTCATTACACCACCGCCAAAAATAATTCTATCTGGCGAAAACATCAGTGTTGTATTGTATGCACATTGGGCAAGGTAAAAGGCTTCAATCTGCCAAAACGAATCGTCAGCCAATAAATTCTGGCCTTTTACACCCAACCGTTTTTCAATCGCTGGTCCTGCTGCCATCCCCTCTAAACAATCTTGGTGGAAGGGACAGTTTCCTGAAAAATTGTCCTTTGGATGTCGCTTGATCAACATATGCCCCATTTCCGGATGACTGAACCCTTCCACGAAAGTCCCATTGAACAAGGCACCACCTCCGATACCTGTTCCCACAGTGAAGTATGCAACACCTGCTAACCCTTTGCCAGAACCAGCAACATATTCACCATAGCAAGCCGCATTGACATCTGTTGTCCATTCAATCGGAATATTGAAATATTGCTTTAGCGTTCCTACAAAATTGAAATTTTGCCAAGCAAGTTTTGGTGTTGATGTGATATGACCGAAACTCGTTGATTTGCATTGAATATCAATTGGACCAAAGCAGCCGACCCCGATGCCTGCCAATTGTTCCTTAAAAGGTTTAAAAAAATCAATGACCTGCTTCATTGTTTCAACTGGAGTTGTTGTGGGAAAACTGACTCTTTCCAAAATCGTTAATTCCTCAGTACCGACTGCACAGACAAATTTAGTCCCTCCAGCTTCAATTGCCCCATATATCATCATAGGTTCCTCCCTTCGAATATGTGAAAAACACTTCATTAACGCGGCAAGCGTTCTCGATCAGTGAAATGACGTTTAGTATTTCCTGAAGCTTCTGTTGAATACCAGTAAGCGACACTAGCAACATCATCTTGCCGCTCAAATAAGCGAACATCATCGTTGCCGATTTGTTGTAAAGTGACCGATAAATCTTCGGTAAAACAGATGGGGTCTTGAAGATGCCAACGATAAAGACCATGTCGTGGCATTGCGTCGTCACCAAAGGCATGAACGGCATTCAATTTTCCCGTTTCAAAACGATCTCTTGTGGCATCTCTATTTGATTGGTAAGGATACCCTAAAAAGGCTGTTGAATAGTTTTTCGCATGTGGACGTCCGAACTCATCGTACTCATGAAAGGCCCACGCCCCGCCAAAATAATCTTCTGAACCTGTTGAGGTTACGGTCGGATACTCACTATCCCCATCAATGTAGAATTTAAACTCGCCTTCGCCCCACCAATAACGTTCTAGGCAGGTAAGCGCAAGGTAAGTACCCACGTAATAGCCTTGACCCTTTAATCGATCAATTAACTTATAATCCTCCTGTAATTTGGTAATGCGTTCCCGATGCCAATTTGCGTGAAAATATAGGCTATTTTCTTCCAATTCGTCCACCAAAGCGTAATTTATCGTATAAAAAAATGAGGACATATCCTTCGGATGTAAATTCTCGATCGTAATTTTAGCGGATGTTTGGAAAGGCATTTCGAAATAGGAATTAAAGCCCCCTGTAGGATTAACCACTATCGGCAACGAGTTCACCTCGCAACGCTCTCCAAACCCATTACAAAAGAAATCCCCTAAAGGACTTTCAACAGCAGGGCTATCCGACCCATCCCAATAAATTCTTAAGATTAAATCACGTAAAACAAAACTGCCAAATTCTGTTCGATCACGAATCGTCATCCACATATGACGAATTATTCCCGTTCCAGTAATATCCGCAATCACAGTTTCTTCACCAGAAGTCAGCGGAATTGCGCCACGACCTTTGCGGCTTGGTCCTAGCTCGCTTGGCAACATCGCAGCTTTACCTTTCTCGCCTGTTGGATTTTCGGGAGTGATTGCTCGACTCTGGATTTTTTTAAATTGGGTAATATTTTTTAGTATACTCATCTTTTTCTCCTTTGAATGTGAATCGTTTTTCCCTTTTCTACGTGAAGAATTTTTTTCGTATCACTTATTTTCAATGGCTTTTCTGACAAATTTGAAATACTCAACTCGGATTGCGTACATTCAATCGAAATGAAGGCTTGACCGAACTTCAAATTCTTCCAAGAAAACGTTAAATTATCAACAGGATCAATTTGCAATACTCCTTTTTTGAATTTCAATCCGAAATATTGACTGATCATTAGGCTGACAAAAAGACCCGATGCCCAGCCGCATTTGCCGCAGCCAAAGTCTCGCACGACTTCTCCTTGTTGAGCCTCTAAGCGATACGGCCACCACCACCACGAACCGTCTAAATCTGCCAAACAAATTAGTTCTTCTAATCGGGTTACGAAAGCTTGAGGGTTGTGCAGCTCGCTCATTAAAACAGTGATAAAGCCAGGAAAAGTGGCGCCGGATTCTAATCCCCAAGTGATGCCTTTGATTTCCTCGCTATAGGTTGGATTGAAAGAACTAGCAGAAAAGGCCATGGTGTTCTGATATAAATGATCTTTATTATCTAAAAATTGATAAAAAGGCATCAACGTAGTGTCTGATTCTTCTCCATCATGCATCAATAAATTAATTTTTCCATCCACAATCACATCACTTAAAAAGATTAACCCTTGCTCAAGAATCGGTTTTTGATAGTGCTTCACTGAATAGGTTGTTTTCTCCTCATCACCGATTCCCTCCAAAAATTGCTCACCAAAAGGACCATCGATAGTCATTTGTTTACAAATTGATTCCTTTAGTTTACAGGCAATGTTTTTGTATCGCTTGCTAAGACTCAGTTGTTCTAGGGCTTCAAAAATTTCTGCAAGTCCAATACAGGCCTTCCAAAGACAAAGATTGCTGCCGGTATGATACTTTCCAAGTGCAAAGGCGTCTGATAACCAAACAGATGGAAAAAGCATTGGTTCCCCTGACCGACGTTGAGCTAATATGTCCTCAATAATTCTTGAAGCATTCAGTAGAACCTGCGGACACCGCTCAAAGAATTTTGTATCCCCAGTATGTTCAAAATAAAGACTAGCCAGTAACGCACTGGATAACGAATTACTCAGAGAATGATTGATACCTCCTGTAAATTTTGAACCAGGAAACTTAACGCCATATTGATCAAACCATAGAACCGTTTTTTGACATAACTCCGGTTCAAACATGGTGAATGGCAATGATGCGTAATACATATCCTTATTCCAAATTCGATTAGTAGCAGGATAGCTGCCCCAATTGCTGCCGACGACCTGTCCCTGTCGATTCATACCGAAACTAGAAAAGCTTTGATAAAGTGCACGACGATAGAGATGGACAACTCTATCGTTTGGCATTGACAGCTGCCCAAATAGCTGAGCAAAATAGTTCAATGTTTCCTTCAGCCATTTTTCGATATCAGATTCCTGAAAAGTCATTACTTCTTCAAAAGCATTTGGGTCCACAAAAGCAATGGCGAAGCTTGCCACTTCCTGTTGTGCGATCGTGTCCTTATTTCCTTTTTGAGAAATCAACACATTTTGCTGATCCGAATACTTCTCTTGATACGAAGGCACATCTTTCACTGAAACTTGAAGGCTTTCGTGTGTTTCATTCACAATGTAAACCTGTTGAACAAGCATACTTAAACGCTTATTAGCCAGTATGGGAGCAAAGGATACTACAATGACCTTAAACGTCGAATAATGATGAATATATCTAGGCAAACAGTCTTGAATCACATCGACTTCAATACGATGATCCGATTCTGACAAATGGTAGACAATCCCGTTTACTTCAACCTTTAAGGATAACGAATTGGTTTGAGAGAGCTGTTTATTGACCCAAACACCTGGTTTTTCCTCAGTTAGTAAATTTTCTCGATAAAAGGTCAACGTTTGAATCGTCCCGCAAACATCAAGGTTTGCTAATGTCTTTTGATTACTTACATCGAAGGTCAATCCCTTTACATCAGGAATATTCCGATAGTAGCTGTATTCGTTTGAAGTAGTCACATTTCCGTCGTTTAACTCAGCATTAAAAAATGGGTGTTTGGGTGAATAAATTACTTCATTAATAGTCATCTTTTCCCTCCTTGCTAAAAAAACTGCAGCCTAGTAGCTGCAGCTTCCTACTATGCGATTCCAAGTAATGACAATAAAATTCCCAAGACGACCATTCCAAAAATAATTTTGATGACGCCGACTTTTTTATCTAGTAATTTGAAACAGCTCAATGTTACCAATAACGGTACAATTCCTTTAAAAATACTATCGAGGATTTCTTGGACATTCATTAGTTCTTCGCCCTTCATTGAAAAGCTCAAAACGGTATTGAATTTGACCATACTGATCGTCATTGCACCTACCATGATCAGACCCAAGATACTAGCAGCTTTTGTCAGAATTTCAATTAACCCGTTCGCATACAGCTTTTCAATATATTTAGAGCCTAATGAATAGCCTAAAACGCCGCCATAGTATCGCATCAAGTAATTAGGTATATTGAACATAACTAAAAAGATAATTGGTGCCAAAATATTTCCGGCATTGGCTAAGTTGATCGCTAGTCCCGCGGTAACGACACGCCAAACTCCCCAGAACAATGAATCGCCAATTCCAGCCAATGGTCCCATCAAACTCGTTTTGATCGCGTTGATACTTTCCACGTCAAAACCAGCTTTTTCAGAATTTTCCTTCTCCATCGATGCCGCAATCCCCATGACAAAGGACGCGCAAGGAATGGTCGTCGAAAAATACTGTGTATGACGTTCCAGCGCCGCAGCTCGATCTTCTTCACTTTTGTAGAAATGATTAATGAAGGGCATCATAGAATAGGCGAAACCACCGCCGCCCATCGTCACCGGATTCACCGAAGCATACATAGTCATCGAGCGCCAAAACATCTTCCGAACCAATTTTTTCTCATCTTTAGAAATTCCATCAGCTAATTTCATTGAAAGAAATCCTCCTCTTCTTGGTCAAGCGTTGCATTTACAGCAGCATCGCTTTGAACTGCATGAACAGATATATTTTTTAGTTGTAGATCTCTTTGGGCTATAACAATTGCAATAATCGTTCCAACTGCGGCAATTGCAATCAATGGTAACTCGAGATACGCCATAACAACGGCCCCAAAGAAAAACCACACAGCAATATTTTTACTCCAAAGCATCCGTAACAGCATCGCCATCCCAACTGCCGGCAGCAGATTTCCAGCGACTGTTAATCCGTTCATGATGACCTCTGGAATATTATCCAAGACGCTTTTGACAACATCTGCTCCAAATAAAACGGCAAAGAATGGAATAAGAGCATAAAGCGCATAGTGGACAAACCACATAAAGAAGTGCAGATTGATGATTCCTTTTTGATCACCAGATTTTGCAAATTTGAAAAATTTAGCAGCCATCGGTCCACATACAAAAGAAAAAATCATATTCATTAACTGTAATCCTAATACTGCTAGTGGAAAGACAATGGGAATAATCGCATCCACGTTTCCTCCCATTTTGATTGCGAACGCTGTAGCCAGCCCAGCAGCCAAAGAAGGCTCCGCCGTACTAGAGATTCCGATATTGACGACACCCATAAAGATGGCTTCTAGTGACGCCCCGACAATCAACCCCGTCTGCAAATCCCCCATCAACGCTCCTGCTAACGGAGCAACAACAATCGGACGACTCAGCATGGACATCCCGAACATTTCATGTCCAGCAACTCCAATAAAAACGGCCAAAGCGACTACAAATGCATCATACATAATTTTTCTCCTTCCTTTTTCTAAAAATCACTCAAAATAGAGATAGCTGAACGTTTTTCCATCGCCGGTGTAGGCTGAAAAACGGTATCTGGATAAAGTTCAACTAATTCTTTTAAGTCTTGAATTTCTGACGTCGTTAACATCACTTCCTTTGATAAGGTTTTCTTATCTTCCGATGGCGGTGTCATTTTCCCAGCATTCCCCACGTTCATTAATTCGATTTCCGTTGGGAAAGCTTTCGCAACTTTTACCGCATCTTTGACATTAGGGACTAAAACCATCAAGCGCATGTCCTTCGCCCGCGGATCTTTTAACAAATGAATCGCGTCATCAACTGTTTTAATAATGACTTTGACATTCGATGGTGCAGCCATCTTCAATGTCATCTTTTGAATATCGTTGGTAGCCGCCTCATCGCTTGCTACTACTAACCCGGTTAAATTTAGACTCTTTGTCCAAGTCATCGCTACTTGTCCATGAATTAATCGTTCATCAATTCGCACTGCTTTAATCATTTTTCTTCCTCCTAAAAAAAATCTTCCTCTTCATTTACTACATGTACCTCATCAAGAATGGTCATCTTTAATTCCTGTTGGCATTTATTTACCAGTTCCTGAATATCCTCCTTTGTTAATTCCTTGGTTGCCAATACTATTTCGAGCAGAATTGGCAGATTAAAGCCAGACAAAATAGTTACAGCAATCTCTTTCTCCAAAAAGGTTTTGGTAATCTTCTGATTGACACTTCCGCCAAATAAATCGGTAAAAACAAAAATCTGATCCTGCTCGTTCACCTGGTTTACAAATACATTCAACTCCTGTTCAAAATCACACTCATCCACATAAGCATTAATCACCGTAATCTCTTGAACCTTCCCCGTCAGTAATTGAATACTGCTAAGAAAGCCTGAAGCTAAGTGACCGTGAGTCGCTATTAGAATTTTCTTCATATGGTTAATTCCTTTCTTTCTGTTCACTTTTATATAAGCAATTCCTGTGCCAACTTTTAAAAACATTGGTTTAATCACGTTAATTCACATTAAAAAAAGTGTCTAACCTAAAAAAAACAGATTAGACACTTTTTTAGACACTTTATTTTTGAATATACGGTCCTAATAATTCATAGAGCAGCGAAAGCTCATAAGCATTGACTTTAAAATTATATTTCATCTCCATTGATTGAAAAATACTTCTAGAAACATAATAAAATTCATCTTCATCTGGTTTCAAATCATAATTCGGTTCTTCAGATTTTTCTGTCCGAGCCAAGAATAAACGTTCCATCATCAATGCCGTATGCATATAGAGATTTAGTTTTACACGGCCATTTAAAGTGAAATGATAGTAATTTTCATATTTAGAAATGACTGTTTCCACTTCACTCATCACGATCGTTGGGTTCAGAAAGTTCAAACGGTCCGCAATTCCTTCCAACGAAAAGAATTTTACTAGCTCCTGAATCAAGCGGTTAAATTCTGCCGGCTTCATTTCAGGACTCAAAATATGCTCCAAATTGGCTGCTCCATCACCGTCTAAGATGTCATAAACATTAATATTAGGAATTGAAAAGGAACGTGGAAGATCCGAAGTCGTGATGACCAATTTTGTCTTGTCAAAATAAGTTTCATCATTTTGGTCGATTAATTCACGTAGTTCTCTGTAGTCCTTCGTGAAAACTTCGATGGATTCATCCGATAAATGATGACGAAAAACATCTTTCAATTTGTCCGAAATCCCCAAACCCGACATACAGGAAATGATAATGTTGCTACTTTGAGAAAAGCCTTCAAAGTATTGAACATTGATTGAATACTTGTCTGCTGCATCCTCCGCAATCTGTTTAAATGGCGCATTCATCGTCATCTTCAAGCCAATATCAAGTGCAATGGAAGTCGTCAAATTATTCAGAAGAAGTAACTCCCCTTTTAAATCGTTCTTGATCTGTGTGTAAATTTGATTTAAAGAGCCCATATCTACGATCAGCACTAGACTATCTGTATTCACTTGCCGTTTCACGAAATTCCTTGTCGATTCGACAATCTCTGACACATTACTCTCTACTGGCATATCCAACGCTTCAAAAACATAATTGCCGCATAATTGATTCACTACTGCTTGAATGCTGCTAGCCGTACTATCTCCGTGAGCAAGCAACAGGCCCTTCAGCTCGATGGATTCATCTACATAATCAGATAAAGTCACGACAATAAGCAGTCTTAGAAAGTTCTCGTCCTTTTCTGAGAGCGGTGGTAAATGCTCCAAGAACTGATTACATAAGTAAGTCGTCCGAGGTAGATTTGCAGCTAATGTACGATTTATCCCGGTTAAGTCTGTCTTATAGCTTGGGGAAATGACATAGGATCTGCTAATAATTTCTGCAACAGGTCCACTCGTCGTCAATCCGTACGTTTTTCCTAAAACGGATACCCAGACCTTTCTAAACATCTGAATCATCAATTTTCTACTCATTGATAAAAAAGAATCCTTATCAATGTGATGCACCAAATGCTGTACTTCATTCTTTATCGAAGAAAAATTTTCATTGAAATTACCTTCATTTATCAGCTGAGTAATTTTTTCCAAAATCGAATCATAATCAAACGGTTTGATTCGATCCGTTTTTATCTTTTGATTTTTCTTTATCAATAAACTAGCAATCGGCAAGCTTTCTACTTCGGATTCCAGCATATTTAACTGAATCAAGATCTCATTTTTCCCAATCGTTAATGGTTCTTCTTGTGTTCGACTATACACATCCGCACAACTGATTTTAATGATATTCTTCAGCTTACCAATATTCCCACTAAAGGGATGAGATAACATTAAAGACAAGGCTTCTCTTGAAACAATAATATCTTTTTGTAAAACATCCGCTTCATTTTGAAAAAATAATTGAATCAGCTCTAATCGTTCTCGAATGGGGCGATCTTCAAAAGTTGGCAACATAACACTAATTTGAATACGCCGATCAAAGGTGTCTAATAAATAATTTTCACCTTTTTCCGTCGTGGCGAAAATAAAACGAACCTTAGCAGAATGCCAATTTACATTTTCACCGACTGGACGATAGTTTCCAGTATCAATAAATAGAAAGAGCTTTTCTTGATTTTCTTTCGATAGGCGATGGACCTCATCGAGAAAAAGATAGCCGTTGTTGGCCGTTGCCAATAAACCATCGGTATCCTTTTCAGCCCCCGTAAAGGCCCCCTTCTTGTATCCAAACAGTGTTGCCGAAAGCAGTTCGGGATTGTCCGCATAATCGGCACAGTTTAAGATAGCAAATGGTGCATCTTTTTCAATAATTTGCTCATGGATAGCGTATTCAAAAATTTTTGTGGCTAAAAAACTTTTTCCAACACCCGTGGCTCCATTTATTAATACACTGAGTCCGTTAGGCGGATATTTGACAGCGGCTATACATTTTTGAATGACCTCTCTCAGACTTCCGTCATGACCAACTACAGAATGAAAGGCTTCGTTTATTTGCTCCGTATTATCTACAACCGCATATTCATCTAAAGGCTTCCACAAAACAGGCTTTCCCGGTAATTTCTCGACCTTTTTATCTTCCACTAATCTCGTCAAATAATGGCTGGCATTCTGACGAGAGATACCTAGATTCTTCGAAATTTTCTCGGCAGTGACAGAAGACATATTCCCTGTTAGTCGTATCAGCTCATCAAAAACTCGATCTTTAGCGCTCTTTTTCATTTTTTCCTCCAGTTTAATGTGTCTAAAAGCATAATAAACTATCGGCTGCAATATGTCTATTCTATATTTGTATTCCAATTTTTACTTTGAAACACAAATAGTCGAATATTTGCCTCAGATATCTGACAAAATAATTTATCTACCAATTTAGTTTTTATCTAATATGATTTTTATGTTTTTTCATAGCTACAAATATTGAACTGGATTCATATATTAGTTTTATTAATAGATTACAGAAGGGTTAAGTATATTTGCATAGTTTCCAATTACTTTATCCTTCTGTAACTTTTTCAATCTTAGATTTACTAGCCCGTCTCGGGCCCTATTTTACAATGGTTTTGTCCACTTTTCTCTGGTAGAAAAACGTGGTAGAAAAAATAAAATAACACAAAAAAAGCGGCGTTTCATCCGCTTTTGGTAGAAGATTGGAAAACTCAGATAGAAAAAGGACGATTTTTAGCTCTTTAGAACGTTGATAAGTCCCCATTCTTACTGAGTTTTGCCATTATCTCCTATACATCTTGAATTCTAAGAATAGGTCATTATAGATGCCTAGGTATTTCGATCCTAGATCTTCGTAGACTTCAAGATGGGAGATCGTGTCATCAGATGGATAGAATTGTTCGTCCGACGAAATGTCTTTTGGCAATAACGCTTTTGCTTTTTCATTTGGTGTAGAATAACCAATATACTCTGCATTTTGTGCCGCATTTTCCGGTTCTAGCATAAAGTTGATGAAATCATAGGCACCTTCTTTATTTTTCACGGTTTTTGGCATAACGATATTATCAAACCAAAGATTGGAACCTTCTGGTGGGATTACGTAATGTAAATGTTCATTTTCCCACATCATATCGGCAGCTTCGCCAGAAAATGTCACTGCCACGGAGGCTTCTTCATTGATCATATACATTTTGATCTCATCTGCCACGATTGCTTTGACATTTGGCGTTAAATGATTCAATTTATTTGCTGCTTCTGTCAGCTGTGCCATATTCTTACTATTCAAAGAATAGCCTAAACTATTCAAAGAAAGCCCCATAACTTCTCGTGCACCGTCAATCAGCATCAAACTGTCTTTTAATTCCGGCTTCCACAAATCATCCCAATGCTTAATTTGATCTGCATCAAAGAATTTATCGTTATATACGATCCCTAAAGTTCCCCAAAAATATGGAATCGAATACTGATTATCTGGATCAAAATCCAAGTCTAAAAATCGTGGATCAATATTATTTAATCCTTTGATCTTCGAATGATCTAATGGAAGTACTAGTTTTTCTTTGATCATTTTTTGGATCATATATTCACTTGGTATAGCGATGTCGTAGTTTGTCCCACCTTGCTGGATTTTTGTGAACATCGCTTCATTAGAATCAAATGTTTCATAATTCACTTTGTATCCATATTCTTTTTCAAATTTCGTGATCAGACTAGGATCGATATAATCTCCCCAGTTATAGATGGTAAGTACCTTTGCTCCACTCATGCCACTTGTTTTTTCAAGTTGACGAACACCAAGCAGCAGCACCGCAATAATGATGAGAATACCTAAAAACAGAGATTGTAATTTTTTCATCGCAGCCGTGCCACCCCCTCGCGTACTCTTCTGTTTTTCTTCAGCCGTTTTGGACGGTTTTCTTTACTAATGAAGTAGTATCCAATGACCAATATCATGGAGAACAAGAAAACTAACGCACTTAGCGCATTGATTTCTAAACTGATTCCTTGTCTTGCACGAGAATAAATCTCTACTGAGAGCGTCGTAAAGCCATTTCCTGTGACGAAAAACGTAACCGCAAAATCATCAAGAGAATAAGTAAATGCCATAAAATATCCAGCTATGATTCCTGGAGAAAGATAAGGCAAAATGATATTTTTGACTACTTGGAAATTATTAGCACCAAGGTCTCTAGCCGCATCGACCATTGAATCGTTCATTTCCTGCAATTTTGGCAAGACCATCAAGACGACGATTGGAATGCTGAAAGCAATATGGGAAAGCAATACACTCTGAAAACCTAATCCGAATCCTAGTAGTGTAAAGAAAATCAAGAAACTAGCACCGATAATAACATCAGGAGAGACTAATAAGATGTTATTCATGCTCAACAACGCTGTCCGTGCACGTCGTTTCTTCGTGTAATAGATTCCCATAGCCCCAAATGTCCCGATGATCGTGGCGATCAATGCAGATAAGAAAGCCAGCATGAACGTATTCAATACGATAATGATCAAACGAGTATCTTCAAAAACAGCTTCATAATTTTCCCAAGTAAACCCTGTAAAGCTGTTCATCGTTCCTCCTTCATTGAAGGAATAAAAAATCAGATAGAAGATCGGTGCATATAAGAATAAAAAAACAATCCCTAAATAAAGATACGACCATTTAAATTTTTTCATTTATGAGCGACCTCCTTTTTTCTTCTCGCCTGTCAGGAGCATCACGATGAACATAGCAATGATTAAAATCACACCGATTGTAGAACCCATCCCCCAGTTTTGTGTAACCAAGAAATGCTGTTCGATAGCCGTTCCTAAAGTGATCACCCGATTTCCGCCAATCAGACGAGTCAGCATGAATAAAGAAAGAGAAGGAATAAATACTGCTTGGACGCCGCTTTTCACACCATTTAATGATAACGGAAAAATCACTCGTCGGAAGGTCTCAAAGCTATTCGCGCCTAAATCTCTGCTGGCACTGATCAAAGAAGGATTCATCTCTTCCAATGCATTGAAAATTGGCATAATCATAAATGGAATCTCGATATACGTTGCCACGAACAGAAAACTGAAGTCTGTGAATAATATCTGTTTCGGCCCGATCCCGATAAAATCAAAGAAATGATTCACGCTGCCGTGCACACTGAAAATTCCAATAAATGCGTAAGCTTTAAGCAGCAGATTCACCCATGTAGGCAAAATAATCAGCATCAGCCATAATTGCTTGTGCTTCAGTTTTGTTAAAAAATAAGCAGTCGGGTAACTGATGATCAGCGTGAAAAACGTGATCAAAAATGCATACCATACAGAATTGATCGTCATAGAAAGCGATGTCCCCGACGTAAAATAAGATAGATAATTATTCAGCGTGAATTGCCCATTCATATCAAAAAAAGATTGATAAATGATCATTAATACAGGCGCGATCACGAATAAACCGAGCCACAAAATATAAGGGACGGAATAGATCCTGCGCATTGTTTTCATTCTTGTCCCCCCTATTCTTCGTAGCTGTCAAGACGTGCATCGAATTCTTCTTCAGACTCGTTGAAACGCATGACATGGATATCTTCTGGCTCAAAGGCCAATCCTACTTTGCTTCCTTCTTTAGCTTTTTTCGTTGAATGGACCATCCATTCATTTTGCTGTTCATCATAACAGATGATTTCATAATGGACACCACGAAACAGCTGAGTATCAACCGTTACGACTAGTTTTCCTTTATCTGGTGTCGTGATCGTCAAATCCTCTGGGCGTAAAACAACTTCAACTGGTTCATTTAGACGCATCCCGCCATCGACACATTCAAATTGCTTACCAACAAACTCAACTAGATTATCTTCGATCATTACACCGTCCACGATATTGCTCTCCCCAACAAAATCAGCAACGAAATGATTGATTGGCTCATCATAAATATCTACAGGTGTACCACTTTGGACGATTTTCCCTTTATTCATGACAAAAATCTCATCACTCATTGCCAACGCTTCTTCTTGGTCATGAGTAACAAAAATAAACGTGATTCCTAATCGTTGTTGCAGATCCCGCAGTTCATACTGCATATCTGTACGTAGTTTCAAATCAAGCGCCGATAACGGTTCATCTAGTAGCAATACTTTCGGTTCATTTACAATTGCTCGTGCAATCGCTACACGCTGTCTTTGACCACCAGACATTTCACTGATCTCCCGTTTTTCGTATCCAGGAAGCTGGACCATACGCAAAGCATCTTTTACCTTCTTTTCGATATCTGATTTGGACATTTTCTTGATCTTCAATCCAAAAGCAACGTTATCAAAAACATTCATATGAGGAAAAAGTGCATAATCTTGGAAGACGGTATTTACTTGTCGCTTATTAGCTGGCAAATCATTCAACCGTTTCCCTTCAAAATAGATGTCCCCTTCTGTAGCTTCGGTGAATCCAGCTATAATACGTAGGATCGTTGTTTTACCACAGCCGGAAGGACCAAGCAGTGTATAAAATTTTCCTTGTTCGATCTCAAAACTTACTTTTTTTAATACTGTTTCATCATCATAGCGTTTCACTACTTGATCAAATGAAATGATTGGTTTCCCCACGTTTTTACCCCCTATATTACAAATATGATTGCGTTGCAACAATCAATACTTTTGTTCGTTTTTTGAGATGATTCCTTAATTGATGTTGTTTTGTCGCTTGATAATAGATCGACTGTCCTGCTTTTGCCACATAGACCGTCTCTCCTAAGCTTAACTCTAATTCCCCTTCTAATACAAAAATAAACGTTTCAGATAATGAAGGTTCAAACGTCTTATATTCTCCTGCACCTTCAAAAGTCAGCAAGACAGGCTCCATTTCTTTTTCATTCGAATCAGCCACGAGCCATTCCAATTCATACCCGTTTTCTTCATCAAAATAAACCGTATGATCTTCTTTTGAATAAACCACTTGCAGATTCGCTGCTTCTTGATGAAAAAATTCTTCTGGAGTCACACCTAAGACTTCAAGAATAGAAAAGAATGTTTCCATTGATGGTGAACTTAAATCTCGTTCCAACTGGGAAATATACCCTTTTGACAAATCTGTGCGTTCGCCTAGTTCTTCTTGTGTCAAATTCTTTTGGATGCGCAAATTTCTTAACTTCTCACCAATTTCCATAATTTCCTCCGAATCGAAGTTTTCTAATAGTAAACTTCCTGTTTACTACCACTCGTATTAGTATACGAAATTTATTGAAAAAGGCAACCCTTTGTAAAATTTTTTTTGCTGAATATTTCTTTATCTTTTGGAATAAATTCTAGTTGTTTGATTCTTTATTTTTCACCTAATTTTTGTCTAAATTTACGGAAGAACAAGAATAAAAGAGTAGGCTTTATGGTATGATAAAAGAAAATTTTAAAAGGAGTGTCTCACGAATGAACGCTTTTCGATCTTTTCAGGTAATAAAGGAACCTGTTTTCCATACAGCAATCAGTGATCTGCCATTTACTGAATTGGCTGAAAATGAAGTCTTGGTAAAAATTGCCTATTCTGATGTCAATTATAAAGATGCATTGGCAATGAGCGAATCTGGTCAGGTGATACGAACATATCCGATGACTCCAGGGATTGATTTATCCGGAACTGTCGTCCAAAGTAACAATCCACGTTTTTCAAAAGAAGATCTTGTACTTGCTACTGGTTTTGGGCTTGGTGTCACCTATCCAGGCGGTTACAGCCAATACCAAAAAGTACCAGGAGACTGGTTAGTCCCTCTACCGAAAAATATGACACTGCGTCAAGCGATGATTTTTGGTACAGCAGGGTTTACTGCTATGTTGTGTGTGAACGCTTTAATCCGTCAAGGTATGACCTCCGATAAAAAAGTTGTCGTTACTGGTGCTTCTGGCGGTGTAGGCAGTACAGCGATAGCCCTGTTACATAAACTAGGATTCCAGTCAATCATTGCCTTTTCCAGAAAAGAAGAGTCTGTCACATGGCTAAAAAGTCTAGGTGCTTCTCAAGTCGTACGACCTGATGAATTTCTGCCAGAGACAACAAAAGCTTTAGGAAAACAGCAAATCGACTATGTCATCGACACAGTAGGTGGCGAGCAGCTAAGTAGTCTTCTTCCATTGATCTCTTATAACGGTGCAGTAGCTTTATGTGGCAATGCTGGGGGAATCAAACTAAACGCGACTGTCTTGCCTTTTATTCTGCGAAACATCCAGTTGATTGGAATTGATTCTGTCAATGTACCAATAGATCAACGTCTTTCTTTATGGCAACAGATGGCGGATTTGCAGATTGCAGATGAACTGGTCGTCCAAGAGATTACTCTGGATCAATTGCCTGAAACAGCATCTAAACTACTTGCTGGAACACACCAAGGAAGAACACTAGTAAATGTAGGTGACCATAAATGAAGATTCTAATCACAGCTGGAGGAACGACTGAAAAAATCGATCAAGTACGTGCTATTACAAATCATTCGACAGGACGATTAGGGCAAGCATTAGCTGATTATTTAGCTGCCAATCCGGATACCACAATCGATTACGTGACTACGAAACAAGCACTGAAACCGAAAAGACACTCCAATATAACGATTTATACGATCGAATCTGCACTGGACTTATTTTTACAATTAGAAGCACTAACGAAAAAAGAACACTACGACGCGATTATCCACAGTATGGCAGTCAGTGATTTTACTCCTGCTTTTAGTTTTTCAGAAGAACAGCTGGCAAAAAACCTACCCACTTCTTCAACGCAAGAAGAACTGGACAATTGGTTTGCGGAAAATGAACAGACAGATACCACTGTTTCAAAGATCTCTTCTGACACCGAGCATCTTGTGCTCGTTTTGAAGAAAACACCAAAAATCATTTCTTATCTACGTGAATGGCAGCCAAAAGCAAAAATCATTGGTTTCAAACTATTAGTAGATGTACCAAAGGAATCTCTTCTGGCAGTCGCAAAAAATAGTCTGATAAATAACAAAACTGATTTTATTTTCGCAAATGATTTGACGGAAATCCATGGCGAGACACACCACGGCTATCTCTTATCTAAAGATGGAACAGTGGAAGAAGCTCAAAGTAAATCTGAGATTGCTGCATTGATTACTGAGAAAATTAGACTGGAGGAATCAAAATGAAAAAGATCTTACTAGGCGTTACTGGAAGTATTTCTGCTTACAAAAGCGCTGATCTTACAAGTCAATTCGTCAAATTAGGTGCCCAGATAGATGTGATTATGTCTAAAAGCAGCACACATTTTATCACGCCATTAACCTTGCAATCTCTGTCGAAGCGCGCAGTCCATACAGACGTCATGCAAGAATCAAATCCGCAGGTAATCAATCATATCGAACTAGCAAAACAAGCTGACTTGTTTCTCATCGCGCCTGCTACAGCAAACATTATCGGCAAGCTAGCAAATGGCATTGCAGACGATCTTCTTTCAACAGTCGCAATGGCGCTTCCAGTGGGAACACCAAAATTGATTGCCCCTGCCATGAACACGAATATGTATCAAAACCCGATCACTCAGCGTAATCTGGAAACATTGAGATCTGTCGGCTATCAGGAAATTGAACCAAGAGAATCTCTTTTAGCTTGTGGAGATTTTGGAAAAGGTGCCTTAGCTGATATTCAGACGATCATCGAACAGGTCATGCTGACTCTTAATGAAAGAAATGCTTAGAAAAAAGGAGTACTTATGAAAAATACAAAAAACTTTACATTAACTGCGATGTTTTTAGCTATTTTGATTTTATTAGCTGTTACGCCTTTAGGTTTTATCCCTATCGGTCCAATCAATGCAACAACCATGCATATTCCTGTAATCATTGCTTCGATCGTTTT
Source organism: Enterococcus sp. H57 (assembly GCF_003112495.1). Classification (NCBI taxonomy): domain Bacteria; kingdom Bacillati; phylum Bacillota; class Bacilli; order Lactobacillales; family Enterococcaceae; genus Enterococcus; species Enterococcus sp. H57. The sequence goes on along the minus strand of NZ_BEHC01000021.1, from coordinate 8,293 downwards.
AGGACCAAGACTAGGTGCTTTTCTTGGCGGTACATTTGGACTGATCAGCATGATCCGTAGCACAGTTATCCAAACACCTTTGTCTTTTGTCTTTTCTCCGTTTATCCCAGTCATCGGAACAGAACATGGAAGCTGGAAAGCCTTGCTGATCGCGTTTATTCCTCGTATCTTGATTGGGGTGGTTCCTTATTTCGTTTATAAAGGTCTGCGCAAACTAATGAAACAAAAAGCAGATTCCGTTTCTTTATTCTTAGCTGGACTTTCCGGTTCATTGACCAATACGATTTTAGTGATGAATATGATCTACTTTTTATTCCAGCAAGATTATGCCAAAGTCATCGGAACAAATTTAAATGCTGTTTATTCAGCTATTCTAGCGGTTATTTTTACAAGTGGTATACCTGAAGGAATCGTCGCAGGTCTTGCGACTGCAGCAGTATGCAATGTCTTGTTAAGATACTTCAAGCACCCTTCTCTTACTAACTGATAGTCATCGTAGCCGATCTCTGATTTTTTTCTCTTTTGGTGTTACTATTGAATGGAAAGATTTGACGTCGAAAGGATGATCCAAATGAAAATTTTTGTTGTAGGTGCAAACGGACAAATTGGCCGACACCTGATAAAAGATTTAGCTCCAAGTTCCCATGAAATTTTTGCAGGGGTGAGAGATGTCGCTTCCCAAACATTAGTAAAAAAAGAGAATGTTTCGTATGTCTCTTTTGATTTAACTTGGTCCGTGGAAAAAATGACCGAAGCATTCAAAGGCATCGATGTATTAATTTTTGCTGCCGGCTCTCAAGGAAAGAATCTTCTGCAAGTAGACTTGGATGGCGCAATCAAAACAGTGATCGCAGCTGAAAATGCGCATGTCTCTCGCTATCTGATGGTCAGTGCTGTTTATGCAGATGAACCAGCAAAATGGCCTGAGTCCATGACAGATTATTATATTACTAAACATTATGCAGATGAATGGCTGAAACGAACTAACTTAGATTTTGTCATTCTTCAACCAGTCACATTGACTAACGATGAAGAAGTTACTTCCATTCAATTAACTAAGCCTAATGAGAAGGCATCAAAAACGATCACTCGCTCTACAGTTGCTGCTGTACTTGCCGCTCTAGTGGAAGAAACGGATATTTCTCGTACGACTCTAGTACTTTCTGAAGGTAGCAAAGAGTTGAATACAGCATTCCAAGAATGGGCAAAGGAGGGATAGATCCATGCGTGCCATTTCAATCAAGCATCCTGGTTCTGTAGATGTATTAGAACAAATTGAAGTGCCTGTTCCTAAACCAAAACAAGGCGAATTACTGATCAAAGTCCATACAGCAGCTGTCAATCGAACAGATATTATGAAAAGAGAATCAGTCTCTTTGAAACCTCCCTACCCTATTTTGGGAGTCGAAGTAGCTGGAGAGGTAGTTGAGAATAAAAGTGATATCTCCACTTTTACTCCTGGGACAAAAGTATACGGATTAGTCAATCTAGGTGGTTATGCCGAATATGCTGTGATGCCTGCCGATCGTGCAATCCTTCTCCCTGATACGCTAGACTATGTTTCTGCTGCTGGAATCTCAGAAGTTTTTTTGACTGCTTATCAAACACTTTACTGGCTTGGAAAATTACAAGAAGGCGAAACTGTCTTGATCCATGCAGGAGCAAGTGGTGTGGGAACAGCAGCGATCCAATTAGCTAGACAGCTTTCTCACGCGAAAATCATCGTTACTGCAGGATCAGAAGAAAAACTCGCCTTTTGTAAAGAACTTGGTGCAGATGAATTGATCAACTATAAAAAACAAGACTTTCAAGAAGAGGTACGAAAAATCACTGAAGGTCGGGGAATCGATGTTATTTTGGATTTCATCGGCGCTTCTTACTGGGAAAAGAATTTAGCTTCTATAGCCGTTGATGGACGTTGGGTCTTGATTGGTATGCTAGGTGGGACCATCGTGCCTGAGATAGACCTTGGTGTATTGATTGGGAAACGTGTCCAACTGCTTGGTACATTATTGACACCTAGAAGTGATCAGTATAAAGCAGAGCTCGCACAAACTTTTATGCAAAAAGCTGGGCCTTTTCTAGAAAATGGCAAGATTCGGCCAATCATTGACCGTACATTCCAATTCAGCGCAGTCAAACAAGCGCATGAATATATGGAAGCAAACAAAAACATCGGAAAAATCATTTTGAAGATAACTGAATAAAATCATGCTGATCAAAAAAGAGGCTGGGACAGAAGCGTTTATCTCCAAGAAATAAGAAGAAATTCACGAAAATTGCTTTTCAAATTTTTGTGAATTCCAGCTAATTTCCAAAGGAGTTGCTTCTGCTTCCGCCGTTTATACGTGTTTAGAGCGTGGGACAAAAGTAAAGAACACTTTTGTCTCACGCTCTTTTTCCGAACAAATGGTGTTCAAAAGCTTGCATCTGCGGTAATAAGTCCAACCAAGTTAAAAACATAAGAAGCTGTTTTTACTTGGCTGTTCTTATTACTTGATGCAGGGCAGCTTTTTCACAACCTCTTCACTAAACAGTGTTCAATCAGCTGACCCTCGGTATTAGCTCAAAAAACGGCAAAATATGAGGAACTATTTTGCCGTTTGTTTCTCTAATACTCAGGTCAAAACGCTGATTTCACAACCTCTTTTTATTTACGTTCTATTTCATTCATTTTCCGAAGCAAATCGAGCTGCTTGTATGCCCGCTTGTCGCCCAAAAATAATGATCTCCGCAACTGAATTTCCACCGATCCGGTTGTTTCCATGTAAGCCACCTGTGACTTCACCAGCAGCATATAACCCCCTAATTGGCTGGTTTTCTTTATCTAATACTTCAGTGTTCGTATTGATTTTCACACCGCCCATCGTGTAATGGATTCCTGGTGCGATTTTGATCGCATAATAATTCGGAGACGATAAGTCATGTTCCATGGCTGTGGCACGGTTGAATTGAGCATCTTTTTTCTCCGCAACATCCGTATTCCATCCATCAACTGTTTTTGCTAGTGTTTCTTTTGGTAAATCGATTTTTTCTGCTAATTCTTCCATTGTCTTTCCAGTTGTGACATATCCTTTTTGGTCATAAAATTCAATAGCTGTGGCACGATCACGCACGCCTTGGTCAAAAATCAAATAAGCTGATTTTTCAGGCAATGCTGTAATTGCTGCAGATACTTTATCCCTTGTATCCATTTCATTGACAAATCTTTTCCCCTCTTGATCGACCAAGATTGCTCCTTCTCCGCGAACAACCTCACCAATCAAGACCCCCTCATCCTGCTGCACAGTTGGATGAATTTGTATTTTATCCATATCAACGGTTTGTCCACCTAATTTTTCAATCATGGTGATACCATCTCCAGTTGATCCTTCTTGATTTGTCGTAATATAATCAGCTAAATCGGGACGATATTTTTCAATAAATTCTTTGCTGGCACCAAAACCGCCTGTGGTAACTACGATTGCTTTTCCGGTGACCTCTTTTGGTTCTTCTCCTTGAACATGTACAGTCACTTCATTGACCGTTTCCCCATTTTTCTTAATGTCTGTCACATCTGCGTTGACAAAAATAGGGATTTCCCGCTCATGGACGTTATTCAATAACCCCTCCACTAAGTATCCACCAATAGCCGAGCCATCAGACGGACGATGTGTCCTCTTTTCACTCATCCCTCCAGTGATCGTTAAGTTGTCCAGTTTGATACCGTTTTGATCTAGCCAATCGACCGCATCAGCAGAGTGATCGACAAAGTATCGAAGCATTTCTTTATCATTCGTTCCTCCACCACCTTTTAGCGTTTCTTCATAGAAGGCATCATTCGAGTCTTTGATTCCTTCTTCTTTTTGAAATTTTGTTTCTGAAGCATTCATACCGCTTGATGATTTAGATGTGTTTCCTCCGGCAACAGGCATCTTTTCCAAAATTACTGGATTCAACCCAGCATCTTTTGCTTCGATAGCTGCTGCCATCCCTGCACCACCAGCTCCAATAATCACGACATCATAAGATTCTTTCATTTCTTTTGGATCTGTATATACTTGTTCAGAAGCGCCTGATGATACTTCGGCAGATTCCTTCGTACTAGAACTTGTCTGCGCTGTATTTTTCTGATCTGCGCCGCATGCGCTCATAGCAAGAAGTGCAACGGCTGTTAATAAACCAGCAACTAATTTTTTCATTTGTATCCCCCTTTTCTCCTTATACTATATTAAGTGATTTTTTTCACAATATCAACTCTGTTTTTCTTTAAGTCATATAGCTTTGGTAAACACACGCTTCTTAGTATAATTAAGGATATACATGAAGGAGTTATTTTATGAATCATTTGAAAACCTTTTTTACGAACAGTACAAAAACTGCTGGCAGAATCACAAATGGAATCTATATTTTATTACGTATCATCGTTGTTATTATGTTGGCTGATCAGATTTGGAACCAACATTGGGGAAATACGATGCTTTTATTATTGACACTGATTTTGTTTGAAATTCCTTATTTCCTAGAAAAGATATTAAAGATACAGATTCCAAATATGCTAGAAATCATTTTGTTATCTTTTATTTTTAGTTCAACAGTTTTAGGAGAGTTAAGTGATTTTTATGGCTATTTTTCAATGTGGGATACTTTTCTACATGCATTCAGCGGATTTTTAGCTGGGGGTGTCGGCTTTTCCCTTGTTTATTTGCTCAATAAAAATACAAAAACCATGAACTTGACTCCTTTATTACTAGCAGTTGTTTCCTTCTGTTTTTCGATGACAGTTGGTGTTATGTGGGAGTTTGTGGAATTTTCAGCAGATAAATTACTGCAATTCGATATGCAAAAAGATACGATCATCCAGCAAATCAATAGTGTGGAGTTAAGTAAAGACGGAAACACTGTCTATCATGTTCCAGATATCACTCGGACAATCATTGAAAGTCAAAATGCAGATGGTAAAACAGATAAAACAATCATCCAAAATGGTTACTTAGACGTGGGAATCATGGATACTATGAAGGATTTATTTGTTAATTTTATTGGAGCAGTTGTTTTCAGTGTATTTGGTTACCTCTATAGTCGAAACGATTACCAAAAATTTACGTTCATCAAGAATTTTATTCCTAAAAAAATCAAACGATAAAACATGCTAAAAAACAAGAGAAGGGGCAGTGACAATACTTTTGTCACTGCCCCTTCTTTTTTGAATGTATGGCATGCCATTAGTTATCCGATAGTATTAACTCAAAAAAGTAAGATATGAGGAATGACTATTTCGTTTTTTATCCCAATACTGAGGACTTATTTCACCATTTCGTTATTTATCTAATTTACTTAAAACCTGCATAACTTTTTCATAATCTGGATTAGGTGTGCCGTCTAGATTTTCAGCAATAAAAGTAAAACCCATTTTTTTATAAAGAGCAATCGCCTGATGGCTCCATGTCTGTGTGTGAAGATAGATTGGTCCGTCCGTATGGAGGGTAGGAAATTCTTGCAAGACTCTGGCAGTCAATGCTTTTGCGAGCCCTTTTCCTTGGTAATCTGGTTTCACTGCTAACCAATGAAAAACCGGATACACTTGCTCTCTTGATTTTTTTCGCCAAGCGGTACAGGTTGCTACTTTTTCTCCTTTTTTTGTCTCTACAAAAAACATCCTTCTTTCAAGTTCTTCAGGATAAGGAGCAAAGTTTTGTTGAAAATACTCAAGTGCTTCATCTGTCGTTTGAAATTCCCCAACGGAAGTCTCAATCTCCGCCCAAGCAGATTCATCTTCTTTTTGATAAAATCGAAATTCAAAACCTTCCGCTAAAGGCGTGATTGGAACATTTTGTTGAAGTGGTCTTGTCATCCAGATTTCTGCGTAAGGTAACGTTTTATCTAACATTTTTCTATCCCTCCTCGTCTCCATTATGCCAAATAACATATGACTCAGCTACTTATTTGACTATAACAGATAGAGATATAAATCAGAACCAGTCATCTGCGCCAAATTCATTTCGATTAGCGTATACCCATGTTCCTGCCATACCTCGCATGAAATCTCCTAAAGCAGAAGAAGGAATACCTCCACCAGGTGCGGGTGTTCCCGGACTAGGAAGTGGTACTTGCGGCTGCAGATGCTCATCGGTGGAATCAATAGTTGACAAGCGTTTTTTCTTCGTTTCCTTCTGGTCATCTGATTCATTCTGATCTGCCGACTGTTTAGCAACAAATTCTTTTTCTGATTGTTGTTTTATTTTAGGCTCTAAAATTTCATTTTCCAATCCAGAAACTTGTGGGGCCAAATGAGCTTCTTGCCTTATCGTTTTATTAGATTCTGAGATTTTTCTAGATATTCTTGCTGGCTGTAAATTTCTTGTTTGCTTTGCTTCCCCTGTTGGAGAAACTGCATGAGCCATTTGTTGTTTTTTTTCTGACAAGTTTTCTTCTTGTTTTTTTTGTTCTTTTTGTCTTATCTGTTTTTTTAATGGTAAAACGTGTAAAAGCGACTGAGCATGGAGTTCTTGGAGTGAATACGGGTCATGATAACTATACATAATCGTAAAATCACCTGTTTGTTTGGTCAAATAACCATCCTCCAATGGTACTTCATTGATTGTAACCGATACATCCTTTAACGGTACGGGTTTATCTAAGGAATTTGTTGCTGATTGGATCAACTCTTCTTTGTTTATTTTTTCGTTTGGATGAACAATAAGATCATGGCCTTCTAATGAACGATTGTCTGGTATATAAACATAAGTAAAGGTAATTTCCCCTCCTGATTGCTTCCTGTTATTCATCAGTTCTGAGTGAAGTACTTCAAGGATCTCCGACCAGTGACTTTTTCTGTCTAATCCGTTTGCTTGCATCCAATCAGAAATAGAAGTGACTTTTCCGTCTTGTTCATAAGTCGATAAATCTATATTTGGCACTCGATCAGAAAATTCAGCAGGTAGGCGCAAATCAGGAATACGATTTACACTACTCATATGTGTTTCTGCTTGAAGTTCTTTATTTGTTTGACTATCTATAAAATGAGTGATGACAGTCGATGAAGCAGCAGATGCTTCTACATAAACTACAGCTGTTGTTTCTGCCACATTTGATGTTTTCGAGTCTATATAAGTTAATACAACGGGATATTCTCCCGGAGTTGTAGTATCTACTGTCCCGTTCATTTTGATTTCTTCTTTATTTCCTGAAGTTCCATCGCTTTTTGTTACATATTCAACAAGATCTTTAGGGGCGTAACTCTCTCCTGTTCTTAAGTGAAGATCTTTTCCTTTGATAGCTGTTTGATCAGCACGAACATGGATCACAGCAGATGCAGTCATTGTTTTTAAAGCAATTGGATCAAAATAGGACAAGGAAATAGTAGATGTTCCTGTATTAGTCGTATCCACGATATTCCCATTGTTTGAAATTACTTTGGACATATCTCCTTGTGTTCCATCTGCGTTCTTCAGCCTTTCTACCAGATCAGATATCGAAACTTTTGTCCCTGCCAGAACATCGATTTTCTTTCCTTCAAACTGTGAATAATCTTTTTCATATACATAAGAAACTTGTGCGCTTCCACCGTTCTTTATATCTGTCAAAGCATGATTCAAAATATCAGTGATCTGTTTTAACTGATCACCTTTTGTAGGATCAGTCATATCGGAAAAGATAGAAAGCGGCACACTGCTTCCGGTTTCCGATGTCCATAATGTTTTGTTAGGAATTAACCAGTAGTGGTTTATCGTTGGAGGATAACTGACTTTATTATAGGAAGTCAATGCAGGAAGTAGCTGTTTTCCATTTGCATCAGTGAAAGTATGAGTAATAGTGATAGGGGAATCAGTGGTCTCAGAAACAGAGGTACGTACGACCTTGATGGTTTGTGCCGTTGCCTGAACGGGTACATGCATATAGACACCTACAGATAAACTGATCAGCATCGTGCGCATCATAAACTTAACGTAGTGTTTTTCAGAACACGACCGTTCCTTATCTAAACGACAAGCGTGTTTATTTAGTTGTTTTGAACGTCTTTTTGAACACATTTATTCTTAGTCCTCCCTACTCTTGTCTAAACATGAAGTAGTAATTTTCATAAGATGATTTCATTATATAAATAAAATCAAAAGAAGATGGACTATTAGGAGAGTATTTTTTTTGATTTTTTATTGTTTCAAGAAAATCGGAATAATAACTTATGTAATTTTTAATTTTGTTAAGTAATATATCTAGTTACCCGTGGTGCTAGTTAATTTTAATATCCTAAAGAATATCTCAAAGTTCCTTCAAAACGTCGTTGTGCTCGACTTAATAGAACACTGTAAGC
>NZ_BEHC01000020.1:0-5303 GCF_003112495.1 Enterococcus sp. H57 | reverse complement strand
TCGTGTTCTCTTAGACATAAAAATTCCTCCTGGTATGTTTTCTTCTAGTCTACACACCTTAATTTTTCTGTCTAGTTAATTGTAGCCTATCCAGTACTATGAATTTTCAAGATAATAGACCATTATATTTACAAGTAGAAGCTTCTATACGTAACGATATTCGTGAAAAAAAATATCTTCCAGGAGAGCAATTACCTACAGAAGAAGAATTATGTAAAATTTATGGAGTAAGTAAGATTACCATTCGAAAAGCTTTTAAACTTTTAGCAGAAAGTGGAACAGTTGAACGATTAAGGGGGAAAGGGACCTTTGTAACTCAAAAAAAAGAAAGTTTAAAATTAGCTGGAGTTCATGGATTTAGCGATTCTCTTTCTACCCGAGGACATAAAATTAGATATACTGTTTTACATTCTAAAATTATAAAGGCTGATGAGTTTTTAGCTAATAAATTACAAATCAATGTAACTGATAGAGTTTACAATATTAAACGTTTAATGTGGGAAGACGGTGCCCCGATGGGAATTGATAATTTTTTCGCATCAGAAGAAAAATTTCCAACTTTATTTGAAAAAGGTAGCCAATATACTTCATTATATAAACTTCTAGAAGATGACTATGATGTCAAAGCTACGAGCTCTATTATGGAAATAAACGGTTTATCTGCAACACCTGAGCTTTCCGACTTATTGCAATGTATAGTAGGAGATCCGCTATTTATTTTAGAAAAGGTTGGCAAAGATAAAAATAATCAACCATTTCATTATTCTCAATCCACAGTTCGTTGTGATAGAATTAGTTATGTTATTGAAGTCACAGAAAATATCACTTTAGATACGGTGCATAAAAATGATTCAGATCCTAAAGTAATAGATTGATATTAAAAGAAATCATACCCAAAGCAATCAATTTTGATTAGATTTGGGCATGATTTTTATTTTTACTAATATTCTCTAAATACATCAAAAAACTTATTTATATTCCAAATTTCACCTGTACTTCTTGTCGCAGATATTTAATATCGTAAATAACATCATCTGCTAGACTTACATCTTGAGAAAAACGTTTATCTTTAATTGCAAGAACCTTCATATTTGCTCTTTTACCAGCTTTTATACCATTATAAGAATCTTCTATCACCAGACATTCTTCAACTGGAATTCTGAGCTGTTCTGAAGCTTTAAGGAATATAGTAGGATTAGGTTTACTTTCTGGCAAATCTCTTCCGCTAATTAAACAATCAAAATATGACTCTATTTTACAAGTGGTAACAACTTCATTTATAGTATCCATTGGACTGGAAGAAGCAATTGCCATTTTTATTTTTTTCTTTTTTAACCATTCAAGCTGTTCAATTAGTATATTAGGAAAAATATCCAAGTAATCAATCTTTTGCGATTTCCAATATTTAGTAAATTTTCCCTTCAATTCTAAACTGTTACATCCCTCATTGTACTTTTCTATATCATCAAAAATACTTGCTGTAGTTCCAATCTTTTTTTGATAAGAATACAAAGGATAGCTTAAATTTTCTTGTTTTAAAAAATTAAATACCCACTTTTGATACATAATCTCGCTATCAATTAAAACTCCGTCCATATCAAAAATTAGAGCCTTAATCATTATAAGATACCTATTATACTTAAAACAAACCCTGCCAAAATACAACCTAATAAGAGCATATTTGTACTAACATTTTTCTTAATCAATTTATATATTCCCAAAGTACATACAAGTGGTAATAATCCAGGAATAATGGAATCAAGTAAGTCTTGTAAAACAAGTTCTGTTCCCCCTGTGGTGAATTTTAAAGGGGTGACAATTGGCACCATGCTAGCCACCATTCCACCTACTACAGCCAAACCAATGATAGAAGCAAATTGCATTACTCGATCCATAAGACCTTCTTGATACAATTTAGTAAGGTATTTATTGCCAGACTCATATCCTAATTTACCGCCGTAAAAAACAGCTAAAATAGAAGGTATAGCAAAAAGGCCAACAGCTAAAATCGGTCCTAAAATACTACCTTGCTTAGCAAAAGACAATCCAATCCCAAATGTAATAATTCTTAAAGTACCTTGGAAAAATGAATCACCAATTCCAGCAAAAGGACCCATTAAACTGGTTTTAATCATGGAGATAGATTCAGTATTAAAGTTTCCTTCTTCTGCTTGAGCATTTTGTTCTTCCATAGAAGCACAAAGTCCCATAATAAATGAAGTCATTTGAGGCGTACAGTTAAAAAATGCCATATGACGAGTATAAGCTTCTCTTTTTTTCTCTTCATCATTTTTATAAACTTTATTTAAAATTGGCGCCATCCCATACATAAATCCCATATGCATTTGTCTTTCATAATTCCACGAACACATGATTGTCCATGAACGAAGACACATCTTATTAAGATCTTTTTTTGTGATTAAACGTTTTTTTTCTGTACTATTTTCCATTAACCATGCGCCTCTTCTCTTTTTCCATATTTAACTTGATCCATTACAAAGGCAATCAGAGCTGCAAAAATTGTCACGCCAATTAGTGAAAGACCTGAATAGGCAACAATAAAGAATCCAAAAATAAAGTAAGGATATAATTTTTTACTCAACATTGTGCTTAATAGCATTGCAAACCCTAATGCGGAAAGCATATTTCCAGAGACAGTCAAGGCGTCTGTAATCATTTCTGGAATTTTATCTACTAAATCTGCCACAACGTCAGCACCAAAATATACTGTTAAAAAGATTGGAATAAAGTAAACAAAAGCATTAAAAATAAATGACCAATAAATATGAATAATTTGAGCTTTTCTAAATTTATTATTTTCAATGGCTTTATCTGCAGCATGTCCAAATTGAGCAATTATCATGCGCATGATAATACTCATAAATTCACCAGCTACAGCCACTGGGATAGCTATTGTTAAGGCTGTTTCTGTACTACTATTAGTTAAAATTGCAAAAGCAGTGGCAATAATACTACCAAGTTGCATATTAGGAGGTCCAGCCGCCCCAATTGAGACGAATCCCATAGAAATTAATTCTAAAGATGCCCCAAGAACAATCCCTGTATGCAAGTCACCTAGCACAAGTCCAGCAAGTGTACTCAAAATTAGTGGTCTACCAATATTTTGTCGACCAATTAACCTGGAGTCAATAACAGCTACCACACCAACTAAACCTAATAAAATGGCTTTTAATAACATTTATTTTCCCCCCTTACTTACTAAAATCTACATTTTCAATACTTGAAGATGGGACTTGTTGCACAAATATTTTCACTTCTTGATCAAGAATTTTTTTTGTGGCTTCTAATTCTTCAGGAGTTAAAAAGACTGCCTTTCCATATTGTTTGGACTCGCTTTTCTTAGACACACCGCCAAAATTAATTTCTTTAATTTCTGGTAAATTTTGAACTAATTCAAAAGCTTCCTTAGGTCCTTTAATTAAAATCATGTAATTATCATTTGGGGATGTTTCCATAATCCCTTTAACATCACTAATTTTAACAATGTCTAATTTGCAATCAGCAGGTTTAGCAATTGTCAAAGCCATCACAGACATTGGATCTCCTGGAACTTTGTTATCAGCCACAATAATATGGTTAATATCATACTGTTTAGTCCAAGAAAATATTACTTGTCCATGAAGTAATCTGTGGTCTACACGCACTAATTTAATCATTCTATTTCCTCCTTCAATTTTTAAAATTTATAGAATAGAAATTGCCACCTTAACTGACATCTTTTAAAAACGAATTAATATGAACCATACTTTTTTGAGAGTTATTCAGTAATTCCTTAAAATCTATTTCTTCTATAGATTTACCAGCTGACTGGGCCATTAATAACTCCAGTAAAAGAGGTAAATTAATCCCAGCAATAATTTGAATTCTATTGTTGTTCAACTGTTTAATAGAAACATTATTAGGTGTTCCTCCAATTAAATCCGTTAAAATAATTAGAGGTTGCAAATGATGCTGACTAATTATTTCTTTCATACTCTCCTCAAAATCATCTGGACTAGTATTTTCTTTAAATGGAACAGCACTAATACCTGTGGCGTCATTCATTAAAATTAATTTTGTTGCCTTTAAATAACCCTCACAAAGGGTAGAATGTGTTGTAATCACAATGTGAAATAATTGATTTGCCATCTTTTGCAACCTCCTATTAATTAATATTTCATTTGCCACATATAGCGTCTAACATCTAAGGAATGGCCTCTTTCAAAAGCAATCGCTTCTACCATTTGGCGAATAACAACGCCACTAAGTACAGCTGCAATATATTCTTTCGCTACACTATCTATAGATTCTAAGTCAAAATCAGCTTGGTCTAAAACCATTAATTTATTACTGAATTTTTTAGTGAAGTCTTCTACCCGTTGATCTAAAAATCTTGTATCTCCAATACTTTTCACTAAGATGAATGGTACATCATAATCAGTGATTTCAAAAGGACCATGGAAAAATTCCCCAGAATGAATAGCATTAGAATTAATCCATTGCATTTCCATGAACCAGCAAGCTGCTGTGGAGTAAATTTCTCCGTAATTGATACCGCTACCAATTGTGTAAATAATTTTATCTCGTTTTTGGTTTTTACCCCATTCTTTAGCAGTTATTTCAAATTTGCTCTTTTCAGCAATAACAAGATCATTTAACTTATCAAATTCATTCAAGCAAGTTTCCCATTTTTTAGAGCCATCTAAAACAAGTAAAATATTAAATAATAAACCATAAAGAATTCCTTTATTTAAATCACTAGCATCAACATCTTTACCCCAATCATAGTGAACAGGATATTCAGCTGCTTCCCATAGAGGAGATCCTTCTTCATTAGATAAACAAATAGTCATTGCTCCAAATTCTCTTGCTTTTTTTGTTGCTTCTACAGTTTCTGGTGTTGTGCCAGAATGGGAACAAGTGATAACTAAAGAATTTTCAGATAATCCTTTTGGTATAGCATAGTTAAATTCGTTAGCAGTATAAACATGACAAGGTACAGTTAATTCTTTATCAAATAGATATTGACCAGCCATTAAAACGGCTTGTGAACCCCCACATGCTGTAAAATATACATGATCAATTGTCTTTTCCTTTAACGCTGCCATTGCTGTTTCAATCTGTTCTTTGTGTAGTTGTCTCATTTCTTTATCCCTCACTCTAATAGGTATTATAAAGTCATATAACTTTACAATACCTATTATCTATGAGGGAGCGTCAATAATTTTGTGTAAATGATTCTTCCCTACTGCAGATTGTTTCTAATTCTCAATCAGTTGGCTTAGCATTTGTTCGAGCTCGCC
>NZ_BEHC01000019.1:0-12280 GCF_003112495.1 Enterococcus sp. H57 | reverse complement strand
TGTTCACTCTCCTTGTATGCTTTAGCGGGTATTACAATTTGAGTGTAACATAAATGGCTTTTTTATTTGTCTCGCTTAATTATACAAACGGCGTTTCTAAATAGTATGAATTTACTAAAAAATAACAGTTATTATCTTTTAGTAAATCCATATACCATTCTCCAATTTTTCCAATTGATATTACAAACATTTCACGTTAAAAATTTATGATACAGTTCATCTGATAATATCATTATAACTCAATGTTATTCTGCTTGAACTTGACCAGAATTACTTACAAAATATTTATACATCTGATCAGTTCCATCGGCCATATAATAAAAATAATATCCGTCTGCTGTAGTTTCTCTTCCGGCATCAGTTGCATTAGGTCTACCTAACTCATTGTGTTTAGCTATTGCAAGTTGAGCAGCTTCTAACTCTGAAATAGCTGCTTGACTAAGTGTAGAGACATTATTGTTTGTTGCTTCATTGGGTACAGTTTTGAAATAATCATCTTGGATAATCTCACCATTATTATTCACTGTAATGATATTCCAAGTGATACCTTCTGGACCTCCATGTAGTTGATAATGAAAAGTAAACGAGCCATCAGAATTTTGTTGCCCATTTTCAAATGCATCTGAACCGCCCGATTGTGGAAGTTTTTGTCCCAGATATTGAGCTGCTTCTTCAATAGAATTTAATAAATTCGTGTAGACCACTTGTGGTTCTTCGGAAACATTTTCTTGTAAAGTAGCTACCTCACTACTTTCTGTTGTAGTCTCTGTTGATGTAGCCTCCTGATTATCAATTTTTATTTTCTCTAGTTGGTTTTTATATGTGGTAATTGTATCGTCAATTTTTTTGATTAATGAATCTACTTCCGCTTGGCTATATACATCAGTACTCTCTTTTTGTACCCATTTTTTAAGTTCATCTAATGTATTTACTTTTTGAGAAAGATCATTTTCAGTTGCTTCTTCAAGATTATCTAGTGTATTCTCTTTTAAGTCTTTATCGTCTTGTTCTTTAAAATTTGTTTTGATCTTCTTAATAGATTCTGTATAGGTATTAGTAATTTTTTTCTCCGTTTTATCTGACTTAGAGTAAGCACTGGATTCAGTAACAAATTTTTTGTACTCCGACAGTTTTGTATCTTTATCTTTTTCGGCTAAAATTTTCTCTACATTTTTTTCTATTTGTTTCATTTTACTTTTTACTACTTCAGCAGTTTTTGTTTCTGAAGTAGCCGTTTTACTTTTGTCTGTCGAAGCTGAACAACCTGCAAAAACAAAAATAGACCCTACCATAACACCCATCACTAACTTTTTTTTCCAATTCTTTGAGTACATGTGTTTTCTCCCTATTATTTTTTAGTTAATTATAACATCTTTTCATAAAATTTGAGACTACTATATGCGTTTTTTTGTTGATTTACCAACATGTTTAGACATTTTCCTCTAGGAAAAAATTAACTAGCACCACGGGTAAATATCCCTATTTATGATAAGGACCTCCCTAACTACTTCTCTAACGATTTCAAATCGCTAGAGAAGCGTTAGCGCCCCTCTAACGTTGTTTGATATAACCTAGACTAGATCGTTAACGTAAAGGGTGTCTTTAACACAAAAATAGCCGTATCCTTTGTTTTGGATACGGCTATTTGATATTGCTCATTCAATTGTTGTACCACGGCAGGCGTGAATTTCATTGTAATCTCCAATATCTCCTTATGGTTAGGATCAAAGGTTATTTTCTCAATAAAGGTACGATACAAGGCTTTGATTTGCTTCTTCTCACTCTGGGCAAGAAAACGATCCAAACTAGTCAATATCCGTTGGACATCTTTGACTTGAATCGGCTCTCCTTGTTGTTGAAAGATCCCTAAGATTTCATGTTCTCGAATGTGCAACTGTCGTCGTTTTTCAGTCAATTCGTCTAAGCGGTCTTTTAACATCGGAAACAATTCAGGACTATCTTCCAAAGCAGCTTCCCATTTTTCAATTTTAGTCTTCAATTCTTCCTTTCGTTCCAGTAACATCACGAGTTCTTGTTCCAATGGTTGGCTTTGTCGCACTATTTCTTCATTTAACGCTGCCACCAATCGGGGAAGAACTTCTGGTAGCTGAATAATTTCCTTTAATCGGTCGGCGACAAATGTTTCCGCTTGTTCGGCACGAATCGAATTGGCATGACACACACTTGCTCCTTTATTCCGAAAGACTGAACAAGAATAATACCGAATTCGTTTCTTTGTGCCATCCTTTAGAGTATTTGTGACATTACTCGCTGCCATCGGTGCCCCACATTCTGGACAACGTAACAAGCCTGTCAATACATTTTCACCTGTATGGTTCCATTTGGGCTGTTTGCCTTCTAAAACAAGGCGTTCTTGCACTTTTTGATAATCTTCTTCCGAAATAATCGGTTCATGGGTACCTTTCACTAAAATCGGTTTTGGGTTCTTGCCCTTTCGTCGTTTGGTTTCCCAATTGATATAGCGTGCATATTCTAAATACCCTGCATAAATTTTATTGCGTAAGATATCTTTGACTGCCGTGGTAGAAAAAGCATTCTTTTTGACTGTTTGATATCCTTGACGATTCAAAAAATTGGCAATCGCTCGATACCCTGCTCCGCCTAAATATTTTGCATAGATCAGACGAACAATTTTCGCCTCTTCTGGTTCAATGACCAATTGTTTTTGACCATTCGCGTCAATACCACTGACATAGCCTAAACGTCGTCCTCCTGCATAACGCTTTTTATCTTTCACTAAGCTTTGCATTGACATTTGAACATTTTCCGCAATTTGGTTGCGTTCAAATTCACCGAAACTCCCAAGGAGTTGTAACATCAGTTTACCTGTCGAAGTGGTCACGTCAAATTGTTCCGAGATCGAATGTAACCCCACATCATATCGCAACAGTTCCTCGACGGTTTGTAAGACATCTAACATATTGCGTCCGAGACGGGTCAATTTCCAAATCACTAGTATATCAAAACGATGGTTCCGAGCATCGTTCATCATTCGTTGATAGGCGAACCGATTTTTTGTGGATTTCCCACTAATCCCTTCATCGGCATAAACTTCTACCACTTCATAGCCCATCCGTTCGGCAAACTGTCGTCCATTTTGTTCTTGTGCTTGAATACTATGTCCTTCTAAAGCTTGTTCTTGGGTACTCACCCGAATATACAATGCGACTCGTTTGGTTGGTGTCGTTTCCATAGATCATTCGTTCCCTTCTAAAATATTTTGTGTCATTTGCCGGAAGTAAATCCCACAGACTGTTTTTTCCTTTGTTACCTCGATCCGACAAACATGGTCACATAACAATTGTCGACTAGAGAGGTCTTTTAGTTGAAGCCATTCTTTCACTTTTGCTTCACACTGTTGGAGTGAAAGAAACGAAGAAGTAGACATCGGCTTTTGAAGAGCTTGCAATTGTTGCTTGAGTTCTTCCAGTGAACAATTGCCCTCTTCAAATGCCTTAATCCATTGTGCTTCTTGTTTCTTTTGTTGGATTACTTTGCGTTTTTCATCTTTTCGCTTTTCGGCTAATTGTTGCGTCAATTGGGTAATCAAAGCTTGATAGACGCCTTCGTATTGAAAAAAAGCCTGTATCTTTTCCAATACTTCTGACTCAACCCTTTCTGCCCGAAGAAAGATTCCTTGGCAGCTTCGGTCGGTACAATGATAATAATGAAGCGTCTTCGTCTTCTTTGTATTCCATTGATACTTCGAACTCAGATGACGACCACAGAAGGGACACTTAATTTTTTGACGTAATAAGTACGGATACGTATCTTTTTTAGCTGTACACCTTGATTGGCGAATCTCTTGGGCTTGTAAAAAGATTGTTTTCGAGAGAATCGGTTCAAAGGTTCCTAGATACTTCCCCAAAGATCCTCCTTTGATTTCGCCATAGTACAATGGATTTTTTAGGATACTATAAATATGATAGGGCTGAAAAGGACGTTCGCGGAAGAAGAACTTTTGTTGCGTCAATCGTTGACAAAGCTTTTTGTAGCCATATTTTTTAGTCAAATAAAGTTGAAAAATATAGCGAACAATCCTTACTTCGTGTACTTCTTGTTGGATTTTCCCATTCACTAAACGATACCCATATGGAACCGCAGAAGATAGGTATTGCCGTTGTTGCTTTTTATAGGCAAGTCCGGCACGAACATTTTCAATAATGACGTTTCGTTGTTGTTCTGCAAAAGTGAACAATAATTGCACAAATAGTTTATTCGTTGACGCGTGTGAGAAAGAAGCAGGAAGAGGTTCAGAAATCGAATATACTTGAACCTGATGTTGTTGGCACAACTCAATAAATTCTAAGGCTATTTTGGCTTGACGTGCCAATCGATCATAACGCCAAACATAGATCACCCCCTCTTCTTCTGACGCACAAACCCAAGCTCTAAGCTGTCGAAAAGCTGGACGATCCGCTTTTCCCCCTGATTCTCCTTTGTCTGAAAATCGTTGGGGAATTTGTTCATATTTCTCTAAAACATACTCTTTCACTGCATCATATTGAGCGTCATTACTGATTTTCGCTTCTTCATAAACAGACGTTCGATCATAACAAGCCACACGCATGCTTGATTCCTCCTCCTAGCCATTTCTATAACTTTAAGTACTTACAGTAAAATATTCACTGATCAAAAAGGAAAGAAAATCGACTAAGAATCGTTTTCTTTCCTAAATACTTAAAATATGCAAAACGTTCAATCAGTTCCAATTCCTAAACCAAGTTTATTCTTCTTTCTTATTTACTGCCTCTTTTCCATTTTGGTTGAAATAAAAAACAAGCCCAATAGCTAATTCAAAAATAAAATCCTCCATAAAAATAGTCCTCCAATCGTTATAATTCCATGAGACGATGATATTCAATCATACCTTTTTCCGTAAGCTTCCATATATATTGAACACGTCCGCTTCTTGTTATTCTTTTCTGGTTTGTTTCCAGTAGCTCATCATTTTTAAGAGCATTTAATAGACCAGAAATTTCTCTATCAGTTACCTTATACAAATAAATCTCCTTAAGTATCTCAAACGAATAAAAAGGACTCATTTGATATTTTTTGACTAATGCTATAAAAAATTTAGCCTTCTTTGTATTTCTTCTCATTCTCTTCCTCCTGTTCTAATAAATCACCCTTGTTTCCTTGGGTATTTTCTGAAAAATAGATACTTAAGTCCACCACAAACTGACCATTTTCTTCTTTTAATAGCTCTGCTACTAAAGAATCGAAATTCAAATCATTCATTTAATCCTCTTCTTTCTGTAACGTCACTGGCTAACTATCACTTTCATGAAGCTAGAAATTTCATTTTTCCACAATGAAGTTCTTGTTGGCATATATATTCAAGATATCTTTCATACCAAGTTGCTAAATTTCTACGTCTCACTTCTGAATAATTCTCCGTATGAGAGCGAAATTGCAAATTACGTTTTAAAATGCTTGATATATAAGAGGAAAACTCAGATGAATTTTCAACCAACGTTGCAATAACACGATTTGCCCAGTCATGTCGAAACCTTAACTCTGTTCTGAACCAAATATCTTGTGTTTTCGTCTCTAATTTTTTATCATAGACGACTACCGAGATATCACTCGCTCGTTTTCCAAAATAGATACTATCACCGATTATGTCAGACGAGGAAATTCTAGTTTCTTGAATTGTTCTGCATGTACGAAAGCGCGACGTAACTAACCTCTGATTGAGATATCGTTGAACTCGCTTTGTGCTTAAAGTATCCGAAGTAAACCCATCAATTGCTATATCCAGTCTTTTGATGTTGTAGCTTTTGATTGAAATATTTTCTCCTACTTTCATTAGTTTAAAAAAGAACTGTGTCCATTGATGATCCACTTGGCATTCTAGATATCGACATCCTTTTGAACGAATCTCTAGCAAGACAACTGCTTTTTCTCCCTTGTTTTCATAATGGAGAAATAAAAAGCCATTTGTAAGAACTTTATTAAAGCCACGTATACTACTTTCCAATAGTTCAAATTCTTCGATAATGGAATAGTCAAATAAATATCTACCAACTTCAATCACATTTGCTTCAACAAATGAAATCATTACATAATCAATTACAAGCGTTGGATATTTTGTACTCCTAGCTTGTTCTTTCATAAAATAAACCTCCTTTCTTTTCAGAGTATTCAAATATGAAAAAGTATCTGTTAAAATAACAATATACCTTATATTTTGAACAATTTAATTTAATCACAACCATCGTATTGAATCATCAGGCAGTTGGTGGGCAATTGGTGGGCAATATATATTTTGAAAGGATGTTTATTATGTTTCATGTACTTTATGAATTTCAATTCGTTGAAATCGTTAAAGAATTTTTTGAATTACCTTATAAAAGTGACAATAGCCTAAGTTTTGATTCAGCTTTTCAAAACTGCGCGAAACCAGAATGGAATAAAATAAAAAATAAAAAACGAAATTTTACTAGCGTGGCGAAACAAGAATTTGATTTCTTCAGGATTACAAATTCTCCAGAATATGTACCAGCAAACAATGAAATTTTTTCCGAGGTAGGTTATATTGAACTTCTTAATAAATTTATGAAATACGCCATAACCTTTGATGACGTCACTATCAAGAAATTTTTTCAATATGAAGAATTCTCTAGGGACTTAATTTCAGAGTTAGTTAATTTCATGATGACACAATCTAAGCCTTATAAATTAACTAATGATGCACAATTTGTATTAGAGAAAATAGAATCGATTACTGATGATAATGGGATCTTTGAGCTTGGAAAAATTGGATGGAAATCACAAAAGCGTTTAATTCCTCTTCTAAAAAAAGAGAAAGAGACTCTTTCACCAATCAATATTGCCTCTATTTTATTCGAATTATGGAGTACTAAAAAAATTGCTCCTTGTCCACTAGACCCCACTAAAATAAAAGAGAAAGAGAAGAAAAAAGAGAAAGTGGAAAAACAAGAAAAGGACAATAAGCATTCCAATCTGTATATAGAAGTAAACTTAGATTATCCGGAAGATGTTCCTTTTCCTAATGGAAATTATTACACACTCTATATAAAAAATAAGCGTAACTCTCTATATTATGGTGAATGGGATGGGCTCAAACACGTTGCTAAGGAAAAAAAAGGGATATTTAAAAAAGTAAAAGGGGATCTATATCAAGAAATAGAAAAGATTAGAAAAAATCAAGAAATTTCACAAGAAAGAAACTTGTATATCGTTTTTAATAAGGAAAATATAAGCATCATTCATTCGAATATCGAATTCTGGAGCTCCTTTGAAAATAAAGTTCGTTCTGTTAAATCAAAATTATCAACACTCGCACATCAAAATAAGATTATTGGCTACGAAGCCTCAACACTAGAAGAACAAACAATTTTTAACGATTTTTTACCTTCATGGAAATGGCAGCTCTTATCGCCAGAAATAGACTTAGATAGGCATCTATTTGAACTTGAAACCGAGTAATAATTAATTGACTATCTTAGCTGATACTTTACTGATATACCTAGTATTACATTAAGGTATCAGGGGACTTATAATGCGTTTGTTCAGCTACTTTAATGTTCCCAATAAAATTAATAGATGCCCTGCTAAATATAACTTAGCAGGGCATCTTAATTACTTTTTCTAAGGATAAAATTGATTATATCCATGCATACCAATACATTGATACACGCTTCAATCCCTGTAAGTACGAAATTATTTTCTATACTAGTAACTTCATCAGAAATGTTCCTAATATTCAGTACATATTTCTTTAAAACTATCAAATAACTACTATTCTCAGTCTATAATATTATTTAATCATTTGAAAATTGTTAGTCATTCCAATCCGTTGAGAAATTCTTCCATCTGTATAAACTCGGAATTGCTTTCCTCCATTCATTACCGTATTTCCAATATCGTCAGTAGAAATATCAACTGGATAAAATTCTCCATTTTCATCTTGCATTAAATCTTTTCTATATTGGGTGGATTCAATAATATTAGTATTTGATGCATTTTTATCTGAAGACTCATAAATCCACAACGCTTTATTATTTAGTACAGTTTCTTTAGCAGCTTCCCAACTTGAAATTGCTGAGCTACTTGTAGATTGCGTCGTTGTAGTTGTTGCTTGTTGAGTAGATTCTTCTACTACTGGAGTTTGAGGAGTTTGTCCATTCACAATATCAATGAAACCTTGTTTTAGTTGTTGATTTTGAGTTTCGTTAAAGTATAGATAATTATTTTCATTACCTTGATTTTGTTGAGTTAAATAAACTTTAGGTTGTCCATTTTGAAAACCGAAAAAGTAAACATGCTGCCCTAAATATTCTCCAGTTTCTACATCAGAATAAACTGCTACTAAATTGAAATCTGCATGACCAGTTCCATCTTCTGACCATTGTACGGTAACTGGTGCTTCATTGATTGCCATTTTCCAATTGCCATTAATCACGGCTTGTGGTAAAGGAGTGCCATACAGACTTACATTGTTCTGAGGATTGTAGCTTTTATATTCTTGCCCTAATGTCTTTCCCCATTGTGTGACAAAAGTTGCTAGTTGGGTAGATTTCTCACTATCCCACAAAGTATTCTTAACCTCTTCAGAAGAAGATTCAGTGATTGAACTTTCACTTGTACTTGCTTCCACAGATTGCTTCATTTCTGTTGTAGTTTGTTCAGTTGATTGCGTTTTACTTTTATTAGTCTCAATTGTTGTATCAGTTTCTACAGTCTCTTTAATCCTCGTATTCTCAGATGTACAACCAGTGAATAAAATCCCCATTCCAATTAGTAATAACAACCATTTTTTCATTTTATTTTCCCCTTTCAATTTCTCCCTCGCGTACTTATTTTATCAGTCAATTAATCTCAATGGTGTTCATTTAGTTAATCCTTTCCCAAGAATGTCGATAGCCAGCATGACAACGATCTCTTCCTTGAGGGCTTTCAGATGGATTAAAACTAGTAGAAATTTCCCTTCCACATCCTCTACAGCGATAAGTTCTCATTATTTTTGGGCTATTAGTATTATTTTTCTTAGTTAGAGCTATGAGTCCAACTATGATTACCCCAACTGTCTTAATTACTTTTCCTTTATCTATATTCGGATGCGCAAGCATATATTTATATAACCAATATCCACCGTAAATTAAACCACCTAATACAATCAGCTTAGCCATGTACTCGTCTCCTTTCTTTTTGTTTAATTACTTTTTGAATCCATCTTGCAGAGAAACCATAAACTTCTGTCAATTGACGGATATCTACAGTTTTTTCCTGTTCTATCATGTTTTCGATTCTTTTTCTAACTAACTCACGATCGTACATTTTCATTGGAAAAGAAATCTGTTGCCCTCGAAAAGCAAGATAAAATTGATAGAGCAATTCTGAATCCAGTTCCATTTCCTCAAAAAAGTCATTCATACTTTTATAAGAGTTACTCAAACAAGTTTCATCAATTTCCATCTACACACCCCCTGTTATTTTTTACATAATGAAAATAGCATATTACTGGGTACATTGATAATTCATATAACATGTATCATCACATGTATTTTTAAAGTCAAAAAGCATGTAAAACTACTTATAAGTAACATAAGAAAATAAAATGTTATTTTTCTTGAAATAATAATTGACTATCTGCCAATTGCCATTCATTACGAACATGAATACTTAGTGGGTGGGATAACTTACCTTCTGCATTTATCAATACTTTGGTCATCTTTTTTTGTTTCGCACTCAATTGATCGTAAATGGTCTTCGCTTGTTCATAAGCCACTTGACTCGTCGCTGTAATCGAACCACAAGCAAAAATAATGGTGTTGATTTTCTTTTCTGTGAAAACAGTTGTTAATATTTCCAAAGATTGTTCATCATTTCCACGAGGAAATACCCGAGGACTTTTCGCTTTTGTATACGAAAAAAGATTCACAGCAATAAAACCAGTAAATCCTAATTGTCGGATATTCTTTTCGATTAATAACATACTCAAATCATTCGTAAATGGTTCTGTATCTGTTGGACGAATAGTAATGACTACCGCTAATTTATCTTCCGCTTCTTTTCCTTTGATCGCCCATTGTCGTTTGAAAACATAGCGATGGGTATGATGAGGATCTCGCCAAACTTCTGTTTGTGTGGTCACTAATTCTTTTTCAATCATCTCTTTTTCTCCTATGCTAATTTTTGTTCAAGCAATTCAATCACCATTGCCGTTATAAGTGTCAATACTAGTTGAAAATATTTCATATTCTTTCTCCTTTTTTCTTCAGAATTTGATGAATCGCTGTAAGGATATCTTCTAAACATTTCGCAATCATTCTCAAATAATCGATCTTATTCATTCGTTCCTCCAATCTGACTCCAAACCAATCGTCCTTCTACCAGTAACCCACGAACAAATTCTCGCTGGCTGGTAATATCTGTAATGAAATAAACTACATAGTCTTTTCCATCTTCTGGTGCGCAATAAATATAAAGATGTGTCATCACTAAACGTGGTAGAGTAACATCTTCAGGAAGCATACCCATTTCAATTTCCTCTTTTTCCATCGTAACGGATTCATAGCCCCACTCTTCAGGAGTAGTGACTAGCTGTGCACACTTTTCCAGTACTTCGATAGCCGTTTCTAACAAGTCCTTTCGTTCCTTTCTTTTAGATACTAGTATTCTTCTGGTAATAACATCGTTTGATACTCACCCGAATCAATGGCCCATATTTTTTGAGACACTGATTTCAAACGAAGCTTAGGTGAAATCAGATACTCTTTTCTTTCTTCCGGTTCTTCTTGACGATGAACCAACTTTTGATTTCCTTTTTCCGTAGAAAATTCAAAGATTTGAAGATAGTCTAAATGAAATTGCTTTTGAACGTTTTGATCGATTAGATTCCAACATAAAGCTTGTAATTCCACCGGCAAACTGTCCATTACTCCCTTTGTGACATAACGTTGTCCTTTATTTTGAAACATTTCTTTTCCCTCCTTTGCCATAAAAATAGCCCAATCTTCTATTAAAGAAGATTGGGCTTCATGGATATAATATATATTTGATATTCAATTTGATTCATTTTATACTATCTGATTTGTCAAATTAAGCTAGACAATATGTCTTTATCTATGCAGCTCAAAAATACTTCCAATGGTGTTCGATAATTTAATGATTTTCTTGGAATATGGTTTCTTTTCGAGGCAACGGATTGAATAAAGGTTTCATCCGTGTCCCTAAAGTCCATTGTTTTAGGTAAGCCATCTCGTCTAAGCAAGCCGTTTGAGTGCTCATTTAGCCCTCTTTGCGAAGGTGTTCCTGGATCTGCGAAAAAGATGGCAATATCGTTCGAGTTACTTATAGATCGCCAGTTGGAAAATTCTTTTCCACAATCAAATGTCATGGATTTAAACAAGTGTTTAGGCATGGATTTGAACCAATCATTTAACCTGTTTTCGATATCTTCGGCTCGTCTGCCTGTCGGTTTCAAAGTAATAATAACCTTGGATAAACACTCAACCAATGTAATAACAGCGCTCTTGTGTTTAACTCCCACAATGGTGTCGACTTCGAGATGACCAAATTCTTTAGTCAGGTGTGGATAGAGACTGTTCCGTTCATGAATCGTTCTGCGAAAGGCCTGTTTTCCACGCTTTTCTTGATGATTATTCGGTTTACGTTTCCCCTTCATAGGTAACGACTGTGTGTCAAAAAGGCCTTTTTTAAACATCCGATAGAGTGTACGAACAGAACAATCAATTGGAAACTCGCCACGGCCGATAATCACATCGGGTGACCATCCTTGAGCTACCTTTTCTTGAACATATGTTGATTGTTCATCAGATAAAACGGTTGAACGTCGTCCACAACGAGATTTATTTTGTTTGTATTGACGGTAATAATCTAGCACTTTTTTTCCTTGTTTGAGAAACGAATAAACATTATAAATGGTTTGTCTAGAGCGATTTAAACTTTGTGCGACAAGAGCGACAGGTTTCTCGATATTGAAATAAGACTCTATGATTACTAGTTCGTCTGTTGTAAGATGGGTGTAAGTCATTTGTACTCACTCCTTATTAATTCTTTGGTCGGAACTATTTTGAGTGTAGCACAAATGATCTTTTTAGTTGTCTAGCTTAATTTTACAATCGACGTTTTAATAAATTGTGATATAATGAAGTATAACTTTTTAGGGAGTGTACTGGAATGGCAACAGTTTTTTTGACAAATTTTATAAGGTGCAGAACTTCTTTCCGTATGCTATTCCGATTGTCCTTGACAATGAGCCTCCTCG
>NZ_BEHC01000018.1:0-47983 GCF_003112495.1 Enterococcus sp. H57 | reverse complement strand
TAGAAAATCACTGGATTATCGAACACCTTTGGAAGTATTTTTGAGTTACGTAAGTATTGATGATCTGTCTAACTTAATTTGACAATTAAGAAAACAAAAAAATTTTATCCGAAAGAATATCAAGCAGCGAAAGAGGCTCTTTTGTTTGTGAAACAAAAGACTGGTGTGGAACTTTCTGAGGATGAAGCCGGTTTTATTGCCTTTCATTTTGTGAATAGCCAGCAAGGAAACGAAGACATGCAAGTAACGATGACCGCTACCACAATGGTAAGAGATATACTGAGTATCATCAGTAAATTCTTCGGCATCGTGTTCGATGAAGAATCTTTGAATTATCAGCGTATCATTACTCATCTGCAGTTTTTTGCCCAGCGTTATCTCAAAGGGGAAGGATCTGACGAACAAGATGAGTTTCTCTACGCATTAGTTCAAGGAAAATATCCAAAAGCGTTTCATTGTGTCGAACGGATCAATGAGTACCTTCGACAAACGCAAAAACAGGAAATGGGAATAGCAGAGCAGATTTATTTAACGATTCATATTCAAAGAGTAGTAAGTGAGAAAAAAAGCATCCAATCATAAGGATTGTTACTGTATGGCAGGCAAAACCTGGATTGAAAAAATAGGTTCACGAATGTTTGTGACTGTTTTTTTCAATCTGGGTTTTTATTTTTTAAATAAAAAAGAAAGAAGGAAAAAACAATGGATAATCAAGCAGTTGGTCGTCGTGTATGGGAAGCGGTAGGAGGACAAAAGAATGTCAAAAGTTTAGTACATTGTGCTACGCGGTTGCGATTCAGATTAAAAGATGAATCTTTAGCAGATACGCAAAAGTTAAAAGAAGACCCGGACGTGATCCAAGTCATACAAAGTGGCGGTCAGTATCAAGTAGTGATTGGCAGTAATGTAGCAGATGTTTATCAATCGATCGTGGATGAGGAAGGTCTTGCAGTTTCGGAGGATGGAAAAGAAGAGTCCAAAAATATTTTGAATCGTCTAATTGATATCATTTCTAGTATATTTACACCTTTTCTAGGGGCGATGGCAGCCGCCGGGGTATTGAAAGGATTCTTGTCATTGGCAACGGTGATGGGCTGGCTGACAGCTGATAGCGGTACTTATCAAATATTGTTTGCTGCAGCAGATGGTGTCTTTACCTTCTTACCTGTCATGCTTGCTTTTACAGCAGCTAAAAAGTTCAAAGCCAACCAGTTTTTAGCAGTAGCAATTGCTATGGCACTTGTGTATCCAGCTATCACAGCAGTTGCTGGTGCGGGAGAAGCTATCAGTTTCTTTGGGATCTCAGTGATTCTTTCACCATCTGGTTATACTTCTTCTGTCATACCAATCATTCTAGCCGTATGGGTTCAAAGTAAATTAGAGCCATTCGTAAAAAAAGTGATTCCGCAATTTCTGCAAATGATTTTAGTTCCGCTTGTCGTTTTAGTAGTGATGGTTCCATTAACATTTCTTGCTTTAGGACCAATCGGGACGGTTGCCGGTAATGCTTTAGGCGGTCTCTTCAACTCGATTTATGGATTTAGTCCAATCGTAGCAGGTCTAATCATGGGAAGTTTATGGCAAGTATTCGTGATGTTCGGCATGCATTGGGGATTCGTACCGATCATGTTTTTGAATATCGAACAATATGGGTTTGATGTATTGATGCCAATGCTTCTTCCAGCCATCTTGGCACAAGGTGGGGCTGCTTTAGCTGTAGCATTGCGAACAAAAGATACGAAACTTCGAGCATTAGGGATTTCTTCTACAGTGACTTCGTTATTTGGAATCACTGAACCAACTGTGTATGGTGTGACATTACCTTTGAAGAAACCATTCATTGCCGCTTGTATTTCTGGAGGTATTGGTGGAGCTATTATCGGATTTTCCGGAGTAAAAGCTTTCTCCAGCAGTTTGGTCAGCTTATTGACGATTCCGACTTTCATTAGTACGGTGGATGGTGTAGAGTCAAATGTGACAGTAGCAGTAATAGCTACAGGAATTGCTTTTGTTCTTGCATTCGTAGGTACATTGATTTTAGGATTTGACGAACAAACACAAGACAATCAATTAGAAAACAAACATGCGAATGCAGGAGAACCGATTACTTCAGCACGGCATACCTTAAAAAGTCCTTTAACGGGTAAAGTACTGCCATTGAGTGAAGTACCAGACCAAGTTTTTTCTTCTGGCGTGATGGGAAAAGGTATCGCTATTGATCCAGAAGTAGGAGAACTAGTTGCACCTGCAGACGGAGAGATCACGACTATTTTTCCAACTGGACATGCTGTAGGGATCACAACGACTGACGGAGCGGAGATTTTGATTCATATCGGGATGGATACAGTAGAATTAAATGGAAATGGCTTTGAGATCTTAGTCAAACAAGGGGATCTCGTCAAAGCAGGAGATTTATTGATTCGTTTTGACATCGAAGCAATTAGAGCAGCTGGCTATAGCGTAATCACTCCAGTTGTCATTACGAATACTGATGCATTTGCCGATATACTTGAATTAGACCAAAAAGAGATTATTGCAAACGAAGATGTTCTGGCAATTGTAAAATAAGGAGGAAATCAGGATGCAATCACGTTTTTCAGAAAAATTTTTATGGGGTGGAGCAACTGCTGCCAATCAATTAGAAGGGGCTTATGATCGAGACGGAAAAGGGCTATCCGTTGCAGATGCTATGCCTGGAGGTAAGCAGCGCTTTGCGATTATCGGCAGTGAAGAATTTGACTGGACGATTGATCAAGAAAAATATATTTACCCGAATCATCGAGGAATCGATCATTACGATCGTTTCAAAGAAGATCTTGCCTTGTTTGCGGAAATGGGATTCAAATGTTATCGTTTTTCGATTGCCTGGACACGAATTTTTCCAAATGGAGACGAAGGTACTCCTAACGAAGCGGGATTAGAATTTTATGATCAGCTGATTGATGAGTGCTTAAAATATGATATTGAACCTGTGATCACGATTTCTCATTACGAAATGCCTCTTCATTTGGCAAAAGAATACGGTGGCTGGAAAAATCGAAAACTGATCGACTTCTATGAACGATTTGCTCAGACAGTATTAGAGAGATACAGCAGTAAAGTCAAATATTGGATGACTTTCAATGAAATCAATTCGGCCTTTCACTTTCCAGCTTTAAGTCAAGGATTAGTAAAAAGCAATGGAGCAGGAGAGTACCAAAATATTTTCCAAGCATGGCATAATCAATTCGTTGCAAGTAGCAAAGCCGTAAAAATCGGCCACGAATTGCGTTCGGATATCCAAATCGGCTGCATGATTATCTATGCAACAACTTACAGCATCGATGCCAATCCAGTCAATCAGGCAGCAACAATGATCCAAAACCAAGAATTCAATTTTTTCTGCACGGATGTCCAAGTACGTGGAGAATACCCTGCATACACAGCGCGTACCCATAAAAAATATGGAGTCGATCCGGAAAAATTAGAGCAAACGGAAAAAGACTTCCAGTTGCTAAAAGAATATCCAGTGGACTACATCGGATTTAGTTATTATATGTCTACGGCAATCAATGAGACTGATCCACAAGCAGCAACTTCAGAAGGGAACTTGCTGGGAGGAGTAAAAAATCCGTTTCTTGAGGCAAGTGAATGGGGCTGGCAGATCGATCCAGAAGGGCTGAGAATCGCATTGAATGAATTATACAATCGTTACCAGAAACCATTATTCATTGTTGAAAACGGTCTTGGAGCCATTGATCATATGGAAGAGGATGGCACGATTATTGATGATTATCGGATCGATTATTTACGTCGTCATATCGAAGCGATGGCTAATGCAGTAGCAGACGGTGTAGATTTGATGGGCTATACGCCTTGGGGATGTATCGATCTTGTCAGTGCATCAACAGGAGAAATGAGTAAACGTTACGGCTTTATCTATGTGGATCTAGACGATGAAGGAAATGGGACACTGAATCGATCAAAGAAAAAATCTTTTGATTGGTATAAAGAAGTAATTGCCTCAAATGGCGTAAACTTGTAATTAAAGCAGCTGAATGAAAAAGAACACACTTCTCACATGTGATTTGTGTTCTTTTTTTATTTTTTATGTGCTATTCTTTTAGTAATAGTAAAGCAAAGGGTGACGTTATGAAAAGGACACGTGTACTATACTTGGAAGTCGCAGATAAAATTAAAGAAGATATTTTCTCAGGAAAATATCCAGTCGGTTCGATGTTGCCGACAGAAAGTGAATTAGAAGAACTGTTTCAAGTCAGCAAAATCACTGTCCGAAAGGCAATCGAACTGCTGGCATCAGATGAATATGTCGCAAAGAAAAGTGGTCGTGGGACGACGGTTCTAAGCAATCGTCCTTACAATCGATTATCCAAAGCGGCAAGCTTTACGCAAATCTTGGAGAACTCCCGATATGAAGTCCGGAAAGAAACGCTGGATTTGCAATTGGTCCATATAAAGAAGGAAGATCCTTTGTTTTCCTTTTTCGGTGAGCAAGCTGTTTGTTTTAAGCGCTTATATTATTTGAACAATCAGCCTTATATTTATTTTGTTCATTATCTTCCACAAGAAATGATGCAATTCAGCAGAGAAGAATTTGGCAAAGAATCTTTGTATCGTTTGCTGACGAAAAAAGGATATACTATTGACTCATTTTCTGATAATTTCTCGGCAGTATTTTTAACAGAAGAAGAACAAGGAATTCTGAAAACAGACGCACAGATCGGCATCAAACGGATACGGAAATCGTCTACGCAAATTGGGGAAATGATTGAATATTCGGAGGCGGTCTACCATACGGAGCTGCATCCTTACCATATTGATTATGAAACATAAATAAAAAAAGAGGTTGTGAAAAAGCTGCCCTGCATCAAGTAATAAGAACAGCCAAACAAAAATAGCTTCTCATATTTTTCGTTTGGTTAGGCTTATTACCGCAGATACACGGCTGTTTCTGGATTACCATTTATTCTGTATAAGGGGGTGTGGCACGATTTTCAGAAGGAATCTATGAACCAATCACTGTATTGATTTTAGCTTCGATGGTAACCCCATTCGGCTTGACGATCGCTTATTTCTTAGGGAAAATCATTCGTAAAAATATATTCAATCGTCAAGAAAT
Organism: Enterococcus sp. H57; assembly: GCF_003112495.1. NCBI lineage: Bacteria > Bacillati > Bacillota > Bacilli > Lactobacillales > Enterococcaceae > Enterococcus > Enterococcus sp. H57. The sequence goes on along the minus strand of NZ_BEHC01000018.1, from coordinate 42,864 downwards.
CGATACATTGAAGACCGCTTTTCCTATGGGGATCTGTCAGATCACAGAGGGATGTTTCCCTATCGTATTGAACGACTTGGCACGCAATGTCATAGCAACGGGAGTCGGTGGGGCAGTAGGTGGCGGATTAAGCATGTTTTGGGGCGCAGATAGCCGTATTCCGGCATCGGGAATGTTTGCAGTCGCTACGATGACCAGACCATGGGCATTCATTGGTGCATTGTTAGCTGGTTCTTTTGTCACAGGAATAACCATTTTATTATTGAAAAAACCAGTAGATCCGAATGCAGAAATCATCCAAGAAGAAAAAGAGGAAGAAGACATATCTTGGGATGATTTGACAATTAGTTAGGAGAGGCAGAATGGATTACAAGAAAAAAGTACAATAGATGTACCTTGAGGCAGGAATGGTATGAAAGAATCAGAGTTAGAAAGAATCGAATATACAGATTTTGGTTTAGGAGCGATCGAAACTGTCCAGAGCATCGGCACCCTCCTTGAAATGACGATGAAGGAAAAATGAGAACCTTTCGTTGTCGAAAAGGTCTGGTATACCTTATGTCGAAGGAAAGGAAACAAAAAAACTTTCCTGTACTATTCCAAAAAGGAAAGAAAGTTATTATACAGTAAAAAAAGAAATTATTCTTCATGCTAGAGATCAGTACACGTTCGAGCCCAATATCAAACACTAGTTCCAGGCAGGCGCAACAGGTGCGGTTATCACTGAATTTTCTTCCAGCAGTGACGATTCAAGTGATATTTTTACAAATCCAGCTATTTATCGTTAACAAAAAGATTTTTAGGAGAAGCTGATGAACAAAAATGATCAAATTTTGATCGTTTAGTTCGTCGGCTTTTTTATTTAGAGAAACATCATTTATCAGTGAAACATAACACGAGAACAAAATGATTTTTTCGTTAATAAAAGAAACAAGTATTTGTTGTTTAAAATAATACACGTTATTGGCATATAGGACGAAATCCCAGTATCTTCTATAAGTAAGTCATTTCATATCGATGAAAACACGTTATTTATTTTTGTTTTATCTATAAAATAGCTGAAAAATGATTTTTTCCTAAATACTATATATAGTGGTGTCTATCCTATATACCACTAAAAAACTACAAAATCTAGTCTTTTATTTTAAAAAAACACGTGTAGAATGAAGATAGACTTTTGAGTTAGGGAGTGTTTTTTTATGAAACTTACTGTTTTTTGCGGTTCCCGTTTTGGTAATAAAGAAAGTTACAAATTTATTGCGCAAACGTTAGGAAAATACATGGCACAAGAAGAAATCGAACTGGTTTACGGTGGTTCATACTCCGGGATTATGGGAGTGATTAGTAAAACAGTACTGGAAAATAACGGAAAAGTCACAGGTATCTATCCGAATGGGCTTTTTGAAACTGAATTGCCTGGAAAAGATGTTACTACATTTATTCCTACAGAAACGATCGATGAAAGAAAGGTATTATTATTTGAAAAGGGAGATGCTGTCCTCGTTTTCCCTGGAGGTCTAGGTACATTGGAGGAATTCTCACAACTTCTTTCTTGGATAGCAATCGGTCTGACGCCTGACAAGCCAATCGGAATATTGAATATTGGCGGTTATTACAGCGGCTTGCAACAATTATTAGAAACTTTTGCAAAAGAGGATTTTATGGATAAAAAATGGTTGGATCAAGTAATCTTTTCCAACAATCCATTGGAACTGGTCAATGAATTACGAGCAGTATCTATTAAAAATCAGTTATTATTGAAGGAGGCAAAATAATGAGTCAAATATATTTAGCAGGACCATTTTTTTCAGAGGAGCAAATCGATCGAGTAAGTCGTATCGAAAAAGCGTTGGAGGAAAACAAAACAGTCACAAGTTTCTACTCTCCACGTCATCACCAAGAAAGCAATTATGAACTATTCAGCGCTGGATGGGCGCAGGAAGTATACGAAAAAGATATGGAAGAACTGACAAATGCAGAATTTGTTGTTGCTATCCTTGACTTTGAGCATCAAACAATCGATCCAGGAACGGCTTACGAATTAGGTGTGGCAACTATGTTGAAAAAACCGATGATCATTGTACAAGAAGAGACGGTACCTACGAACTTGATGATTACACAAAGTCTCCATACGTATTTAAAATCAGACCAAGCTGTACGTGAATATGATTTTGAAACATTGCCTGTTGAAACTTACGTAGGCGAGTACTTATAGAAGAGGAAGGGATGTATGTCAGTGATTTTGATTTCAGGAACGATTGGTGCAGGTAAGAGCAGTTTGACGGATATGCTTGCAAAAGAGATTGATTCTAAACCATTTTATGAAAATGTCGAAGATAACGAAGTATTGCCGCTCTTTTATTCAAATCCTGAGCAGTACGCTTTTTTATTGCAAATCTTCTTTTTGAACAAGCGATTTTTAGCAATGAAAAATGCTTTAGTGAACGATGACAATGTGCTAGACCGATCCATCTATGAAGATAGCCTGTTGTTCCATCTAAACGCTGATTTAGGTCGGGTAACGGATATCGAAGTACAGCAGTACGATAGCTTATTAGATACGATGCTAAACGAGTTAGATGATGTTGCTCCAAAAAAACGGCCTGATTTGATGGTTCATATCAAAGTTTCTTTGGACACGATGCTAGAACGTATCAAAAAACGTGGGCGTGACTATGAACAGCTAGAAAGCGATGAAACGTTATATACCTATTACGAAACGTTGAACACCCGCTATAATCAATGGTATGAAGATTTTGATGTATGTCCTAAAATACAAGTGGATGGGGATAAATTCGATTTTGTAGAAAATCCAGAAGATGCAAAAAAGGTGATCCGTCAGATCCAAGAAAAATTAGCTGAATTGGAAGGAAAGCCTGCTGGAAAATATTTTACGGATAATCAGCATGCAAAAGGTCAAGAATTAGGCTAAAAATAAAAAACCAAACGACGGGAAAGAAAAATTACTACGTGATGTAGAATAAGCCTTTCTATCGTTTGGTTATTTTATATTCAAATATTTGAAATAAATAAATCTTTACTCTTTGATTTGTGAACTGAAATGATCCACTTCTTGTTTTACTGCTTCTAGTTTTTGAAATTTGATCAAAGAAAGAAGCTGAGTCGAAGTTTCTGGAAACCAGCCATAGTCACTTTTGCTACTTCTTCTGTTTAACACTAGCCGTTAACAGTTGTTTTGCTTGGATTTGTTTATCTTCTTCTACTTTTTACATAATTTTGAACAGGATAAGATTCAAATGTTTTAAATGAATCTTTGACTAGTTTGTGACAGTTGTCGCATATGCTCAAGCTTCCTTGGTCATTAAATTCTGTATGGATATTTTTGTTGTTATTACATGTACAATAATCAGGACTATCGATCATCCATTTCGTCTCCTTTACAATCATCTTGCTTCTTTACTATAGCAGAAAAGAAGGGGAGAAACAAAAGAAGATCCAACAGAGGGCACTATAGACTGTAGATGTTGCCATCCTCATCCTTCAAACGGTAATTACCGATTTTGGTAAATGTGATGGTTGCTTCTTTTTTATTTTCTTTTCCTGAAATAATATATTCGTCATCTTTGGTAGTAATCTTGATGTCTGTCAGCACTGTTTTTTCTTCAGATGATTCAGAAGAATCAGTTCCTTGTGTCTGATACGTGCGTGTCCATTCCATTTTTTTATCTGTAAATGTCAACTGTCCCGCGGATAAATCCATATCTTTACGTACTTTTAGCGTATATACACTGTTAGTGATATCTGCTTTTTCCGCTTTTAAGACAGAAGAATCGGTTGTTTCATCCGAGGATTGGTCAGAGCCGCCAAACAAATTACAGCCAGTCAATGTCAAAAGTCCCGCAGACAAAATAAATAGTACGATTAATTTCTTCAAAATACTTCCCCCATTTGATAGGATAAAGAAATTATACCATTGGAATGTAAAACTTCAAACGGATGGAAGATAAAAACGCACAAAACACCCACAAATAGAGTAAATTTTAGAATAAAATTTTAAAAAGGCAAAAAATCCGCCACTTTCAGAAAGCGTTTTAAAAAAAGTGTTGCAATCTTTTAAAAAAATGCTATATTAAAAATGAACCGGTTCAATTTTTGAATCTAGGAGATGAAATAATGAAAGGCGTAGACAGACTATCTGAAAAAATGCTACCAATCGTATCTAAGATGAGTAGCCAGCGACACTTGCTGGCCATTCGAGACAGTTTTATCGTTACTATGCCATTAGTAATGGCTGCTTCTGTCATGGTTTTGCTGAATGCTCTGATTTTTTCAAATGCAACAGTCCAAAGAATACTTGATCTAAGTCCATTGGCTGAACTTGCTTCAATCGTGAATAATGGTACGATGAGTATTTTAGCCATTATCGTGTGTTATAATATCGGCTGGAATTTGGCAACACATTATATTCAAACAGGCGTGATTGATGATCCATCATTTAGTCCTGTTCATGCAGGAATTCTAAGTACAGCCGTAATGTTTATTTTGATGCCTTTATCAAGTACAGTCACTTTGATTGACGGAAATACAGCAGAAGCCACAGGGGTTTTCTTACAAAGTCTGACTTCCTCGTCTGGCTTAGCAACGGCGATGATTGCTGCCCTTGTCAGTACAGAATTATTTATCAAATTAGCGAAAATGAAGAGTTTTAAAATCAGGATGCCAGAAGGAGTTCCACCGGCAGTAGCTACGTCATTTAATTCTTTAGTACCAGAAATAGTTGTCATTTTATTTTTTTCAGTTGTCGTTTTTACTTTAAACCATATGACTGGTTTGAATGTTCCGCAATTAATTGAATTAGCGATTCAGACGCCATTGAAAGCTTTTGTTTTATCCGTCCCAGGCATCTTATTTTTACAGTTTTTCTCTGATTTTTTATGGGTGTTTGGTATGCACGGTTCGAGTATTTTGGCTCCTATACGGCAAGCACCTTTGTTACAGTCTATTCAGGAAAACATGGATGCTTTTTCAGTAGGAAAAGAAATTCCTAATATTATTACGGAGCCCTTTACCAATGCATTTGGATTGATTGGAGGTGGCGGGTGTATTTTACCGTTAGTTATTGCTATCTTGTGGGCTTCTAAACGTCAAGAACAGCGATCGATCGCTAAATTTGGTCTGACTACTTGTTTATTTAATATTACGGAACCAATTATGTTTGGATTACCAGTAGTTATGAATCCAATATATATGATTCCTTGTGCTATTATACCATCTATTAACTTGATTATTGCCTACACAGCCACAAGTCTTGGAATCATTAATAAAACAGTTGCTGCTGCACCTTGGATCACTCCACCGGTTATACAATCTTTTATTGCTACAGGAGGCGATATACGAGCAGCAGTCTTAACAGTAGTACTTATCATTCTAGATGTATTTTTATTCCTGCCATTTGTGTTAGCCGCTAATAAGGCAAAATTGGCAGAAGGAGGATATTAAGGTGTACGATTACCCGTATCAAAACCCAAAGTTAACCATTCGCCAAAGAGTAGAAGATTTACTTTCGCGGATGAATATTGCTGAAAAAGTAGGACAGGTAAACCAGCATTTGTATGGTTGGGAATGTTATGAAAAAAACGGAGATAAGATCGAATTAACAGAAAAGTTAAAAGAACATGTTAAATGGGGAGGCGGTCTGGGTGCCTTATACGGTCTGTTTCGCTCTGATCCGTGGTCTAAAACAGATTATAAGAATGGAATTCCTGCAAAAGAAAGCTGGAAGGTGGCTAATCTAGTCCAAGAATATGTGCTTCAGCATTCGCGATGGAAAATTCCTGTTTTGCTTGTGGAAGAATGTCCGCATGGTCATCAAGGTTTGGATGGGATTTCTTATCCAACGAATATCGGCCGTGGAAATACCTTCAATGTAGCGTTATTAGAACAAACGAGCCGATTGATGGCAAAAGAACTGGCTGCTAAAGGTGTTCATTTAGCCTTGGTTTCGACTTTGGATCTGGCAAAAGATCCTCGTTGGGGAAGGACAGAAGAGTGTTTTGGGGAAGATCCGATTCTCTCAGCTCGTTTTTCTGAAGCGATCATTCGAGGGTTCCAAGGAGAGATTATTTCAGAAAAAGTTTCTTTTCTTGATCAGACAGTAGAGGAAATCAATAAGAAGAAGGATCAGATTGGTGTTGTGTTAAAGCACTGTATCGCACAAGGAGAAGCTTTAGGCGGTCATAATTCAGGCACAGTGACGATTGGACGCAGAGAGTTTTCCGATATTTACGGACCATTATTGAAGAGTACAAGAAATGCAGTAGGTGTCATGGCTGCTTACAATGATATCGACGGGGTACCTTGTCATATCAATCGAGCGCTTTTTGAGCAAACATTAAGAAAAGAGATCGGTTATCAAGGGATCGTTATGGCAGACGGTGTTGCTTTGGATCGTTTATCCGATGTTTTTACAGATAAAAAGACTGCTGCAGCATATGCACTAGCGGCAGGAATCGATCTCAGTTTATGGGACGAGACCTATACCAAGATTGCAGAAGCCATTGATGATCAAGTCGTAGATGAACAGCTACTAGATCAAGCAGTTCGCCGAGTTTTATCTGTCAAATTTTTATTGGGTTTGTTTGAACAGCCGTTTGCAAACGATCCAAAGGAGTATTGGGATCATCTCATGGAGGAATCAGAGCACTTAAATTTAGAGACAGCAAAAGAAAGTATCACTTTACTAAAAAATGACGGTATATTGCCATTGGAGCAACAAGTAAAAAACATTGCTGTTATAGGACCAAATGCTCACGATGTTTACCACTTGTTGGGAGACTACTCTGCACCACAAACAGAAGACCGTTTGAAAAAAACGATAGTACAAGAGATAAAAACAGAGTTTCCCCAATCAAAGGTTTCTTATGCACAAGGATGTGAAGTAAGAAATCAGGAGGATCAGGAAGAAAAATTATTAGAAGCGGTGACCCTTGCTCAAAACTCTGATGTGATCATTGCAGTTCTAGGTGGATCAAGTGCGCGGAACTTTGATATGGAATTTCTTCGTAACGGGGCAGTTTCATCGAAAGGGATCAACATGGATTCTGGAGAAAATGTAGATGTTGCTTCTCTTTCTTTAGGTGGATACCAAGAACAGCTGATCGAACAATTGCATCAACTAGGCAAGCCAATCATCACGATACTTGTGCAAGGAAGACCCTACGATTTGATGAAAATCGAGTCATTAACGAATGCCATTGCAACAGCATGGTTTCCTGGACAGGAGGGTGGAAAAGCCATTGCACAGATGATTTCTGGAAGAAATAACCCAAGCGGACGATTGAGTTTGTCTTATCCTATAAATAGTCAGCAACTACCTGTTTATTACTATCAGCGTGCTGCTTCTAAACAAGAGAATTATTATGATTTAAGCGGCAGTCCAGTTTATCCTTTTGGACATGGTCTAAGCTATACAACATTTGAATACAGTCAGATGGAAGTCAAAACGGATATTGACAAAGTAATAATATCAATTAAAGTTAAAAATACAGGAAGTGTTTCAGGTAAAACAAGTACTCTTGTCTATGTCCGATTGATTGACGGCGCTGTCATCCAAAGAACGAAATTATTGAAAGCTTTTCGTAAAGATAAATTGCAATCTCAAGAGGAAAGACTGCTTGTTTTTGAACTCACTTCTGAAGACTTTAGTTATATGGATATTGATGACAAGCGGCATTATGCAAAGAAAGCGGTCATCATAATCGAACAACAAGAAAGAGAAATCAAATGTAACTGGCAGGAGTGAAAATGTATGGCATCGATCCGTGACGTGGCTAAGATGGCTGGTGTTTCAGTGGGAACAGTTTCCCGTTACTTGAATGGTCAGCAACTGAAGGAAAAGAACATGAAAAACATAGCAGAAGCGATTTCAGCGTTGGACTATAAAGAAAACATCATTGCTAAAGGGTTGAAGAATAATCGAAGTTTCTCTATTGGACTTTTGATAAACGGGATTTCCAGCCGTTTTGGGTCGGAAGTTGTCTCAGGGATCGAAAGAGTAGCTGAAGAAAATGGGTATAGCTTATTATTAAGCGGGTTTGCCGATCAGCCAGAAAAAATTGAACAAAAAATTGAATACCTGATGAAGCATGCGATCGATGGGCTGATCGTCTTCTTATCCGAAGAAGAGTGGTCTGGATTTGAAATGCTCACAAAAATGAGTATTCCAGTTATCGCATTGAATTGCCCAGAAGGACCAGCAGGTATTGATACAATATTAGTGAATGATCGAGAAAGTGTAGCAAAAGTGATCGCGCATCATGGTGAACAAGGACATAAAAAAATCGGATTTATTGCTGCCACTCAAACAGACTACGTAGCAAGAGAACGTTTAGCAGGAGCTAAAGAAGCGGTACAAAATGATCCATCGATCCAATTAGAGGTCTTTACAGGAGACTATTCTAGAAAAAGTGGCTATTATGGGGCAAAAGAATTATTAGAAAAAGGAGTAACAGCGATTTTTGTCAGCAATTATAATATGTCGATCGGTGCTATCGAATGTTTCAATCAAGAAGGTATCAGAATCGGGAAGGACATTGCGTTCAGTCATTATGATTATTTGGATAAAAACGATTTGAGCATCCTTCCGAAAATCACGATTACACCACCAACAGATAAAATCGGGGAACAAGCCGCAGAACAGCTGTTGAAACGAATCAAAAAAGAAGAGGAAGAAAATGAAAAAGTGATTGTGATGGAAAATATCATACATGGAATCAACTAAAACGAACTAAAAAAGAAAAAGAGGTGCTTTGATGAAAAAATATCAATTTCCAGCAAATTTTTGGTGGGGTTCTGCAGCAAGTGGCCCACAAACAGAAGGAAGGATTTCAGGTGATGGAAAAGGAGAGAACATTTTTGATTATTGGTACAAAAAAGAACCGCAAAAGTTCTTTGACCAAGTAGGACCTGAAAAAACTTCACAAGTTTATACAAAGTATCAAGAGGATGTACAGTTGATGAAACAGACTGGGCATAATTCATTTCGAACATCTATCCAATGGAGCCGTTTGATACCTGATGAATCTGGAACAATCAACGAAGAAGCCGTTCGTTTCTATCATCGTTATTTTGATGAGTTGATTGAAAACGGTATCGAACCCTTTGTGAATCTGTATCATTTCGATATGCCGATGTATCTGCAAGAAAAAGGCGGATGGTTGAACCGAGAAACGGTTGAAGCCTATGAAAAATATGCCAAAAGTTGTTTTGAATTGTTTGGTTCGAAAGTAAAAAAATGGTTTACTCATAATGAACCAATCGTTCCAGTCGAAGCAGGTTATTTATATCGATGGCATTATCCAGAAGAGTCAGATATGAAAAAAGCGATCCAAGTTGGCTATCATGAAGCGTTGGCTTCAGCGTTAGCCATCAAATCTTACCATGAAATGGAGCAAGGTGGTGTTATTGGTATCATCTTGAATCTGACACCAAGCTATCCAAGAGACGAATCAAACCCTGAAGATGTTAAAGCAGCGCAAATAGCAGATGCGTTCTTCAATCGTTCATTCCTTGATCCAGCTGTAAAAGGCGAGTTTCCAAGTGAATTGATTGAGATAGTAAAAGAACTTGATCTCATGCCTGTGATCCATGCAGATGATTTGACGGTTATCAAAGAAAATACAGTAGATCTTTTAGGTATCAATTATTACCAGCCACGCCGAGTAAAAGCAAAAGAAACACCAATTGATACTAAAAACGGTCCAATGCCTGAGGATTATTTCGACAATTATGAAATGCCTGGTCGTAAAATGAATCCTTATCGCGGATGGGAGATCTATGAACAAGGAATCTATGATATTTTGATCAATGTACGAGATCATTATGGAAATATCGACTGCTTTATTTCTGAAAACGGTATGGGTGTAGAAAACGAAGCACGATTTATCAAAGAAGATGGCATGATCCACGATGATTATCGGATCGAATTTGTCCAATCTCATCTGAAATATGTCCATCAAGCAATTCAAGAAGGTGCCAATTGTTTAGGCTATCATATGTGGACATGTATGGATAACTGGTCATGGACCAATGCATATAAGAATCGATATGGCTTTATTTCAGTAGACTTAGCACAAGATGGAAAAAGAACAATCAAAAAATCGGGTCACTGGTTCAAAGACGTATCAGATAAAAACGGATTTGAGGCTTAAGAAAGAATAGTTGAGAGCAAATGCGTGAAATTCTCCATTCTTACCATTTTGTGAAAAAGAAGTTCGATTATTTACGATCTTTTTCAACTTTTTTGTCTTTCTATTTCATTTTTTGTATATAATAGAATAGTCAAAATTAAATAGGAGTGGAGGAAAGCATGAGGAAAAAAAGACCGTTTCTTCTCTTTTGGTTATTCGGTTTTTTCTTACTGCTTATTTTATCCGCAGCATTTTCAGGAAAAATGACAGCAGATCTTGCTCAGAAAGAAACAGAAAAAATCGTAGCAAGCAAAGAATCAGTAGATAATTTCAAAAAAGAATTCTCAACTTATTGGTGGGCGGAGTATAAAATAACTGCCAATTACGAAAAAGGCGAATTGGACATCTATTTGCCAAAAGGAAAAGAAGAAAATCAATTTATTAATATCGATGACGTACTTAGTGCGATTTCTCTCAGACAATATCAATTTAAAGACAAGCATTTGACCGTTTTGCTTTTGACTCATGATGGCGACAAAGTAGCCCGTTTGAAAAACGGAAAAGTGATCACCGCTTATTCTGAAAAAGTAGACAAAAAAGTGGTCGCCGATCGTTTAGCGGAATGGAAAAAGACAAATGAACAAGTCAAGAAAACAACTGTCTCTTCTCAAAAAAACGAGTCGACAGGAACAAGTCCTTCAGATTCTGGCAGTGGACAAACGATAACGGGAAGTGAAGAAAATCAAGCCTCAATTATTACGAATGAGTCATCACAAGGACAATATCAATCCTATGGACAATGAAAAACAGAGGTTGTGAAATCAGCGTTTTGACCTGAGTATTAGAGAAACAAACGGCAAAATAGTTCCTCATATTTTGCCGTTTTTTGAGCTAATACCGAAGGTCAGCTGATTGAACACCGTTTAAGAAAGAGGTTGTGAACCTGCCGTTTCAGTCTGAGTCACAAGGAGCAATTTCAAAAAATAGCTCCTTATATTTTTCATTTGGTTGGGCTTATTACCGCAGATGCAAGCTTTTGAACACCGTTTACCAAGAGGTTGTAAAATTAGCGTCCTGACATAATCTAATACCGAGGGTCAGCTGATTGAACACCGTGTATCAAGAGGTCTTGAGCCTGCCGTTTAACTCTGAGCCACAAGGAACAATTTCAAAAAACAGCTTCTCATGTTTTATAAATATTGTGACTTGTGGCCGAGGAGTTGGCAGGAGAACACCGTTTAAGGAAGAAGTTGTGAAAAAGCTGTCCTGCATCAACTAAACAGGAACTGCGACAAGACTTTTATCACCTTACTGTTTCAATCGCTTACATCACAGCGGTTTTATGCTGTGAAAAATGGACGGAATAATCTTTAGAAAGAATAAAAAAATCTTAAGATAACAACTTTTTTAGGGAATTTTCATTTTTCAGGAGCAAAATAAGGAAAAATGTGAATAGAGAGAAGTGATATACGTGACACAACTTAAAAAATTGTGCCAAAATCGTTTAGCAATCGTTTTGACAGCTGTTTTCTTTTTCTGGATGAAGACGATTATTGCTTACTATGCAGATTTTTCGTTAGGTGTGGAAGGTACGATCCAGTACTTTATCTTGTGGATCAACCCGATTGCAACTACCTTATTGTTTTTTGGCCTTTCTTTGTATATTAAAAAGCCAAAGCCAGCATTAGCCATTCTTTTGATCATTGATATTTTAAACACGCTTTTGTTGTACTTGAACATTATTTTTTATCGGGAATTCACAGATTTCATTACAGTCAAATCTGTATTGGGATTTTCGAAAGTGTCGCAAGGGTTATCAGGAAGCTCCTTTTCTTTGATGAAACCCCATGATGTCCTCTACTGGCTGGATATTGCTACGTTCATTGGGATACTGGTTTGGTTGACGATCAAGAAAATACCTATCAAAAGTCAACCTGTCAGCAAACCGATGGCTATCGCTGTGACCTGTCTTTCAGGGCTTATTTTTTCAGGAAATCTAGCGCTGAGCGAAGCCAACCGTCCACAATTGCTGCAGCGAACATTTGACCGTTCATATATTGTCAAATATCTAGGAATCGATGCGTATACTATTTATGACGGAATCAAAACAGGAATGACTAGCAGTGTTCGCGCGCATGCAAGCAGTAATGGGATTGATGAAGTTTTAGATTATACAAAGAAACATTATGCAGAGCCAAATCCCGAAACATTTGGGATCGCTAAAGGGAAAAATGTGATCGTTCTCCATTTAGAAAGTTTCCAGCAGTTTTTGATTAATATGAAGGTAGACGGACAAGAAGTCACACCGTTTTTAAATAGTATTTTCCAGAATCAAGCAACGATCAGCTTTGACAATTTCTTTCATGAAGTAGGACAGGGAAAGACAAGTGATGCTGAAAATATGTTGGAAACTGGCACATTTGGTTTACCTCAAGGCTCATTATTCACAGAGCTTGGGTCAGACAATGTCTTTCAAGCCGCACCAGCGATCCTTGGACAAAAGCAAGGCTATACAAGCGCTGTTTTCCATGGGAATGTAGCTAGTTTTTGGAATAGAGATCATGTATATAAAAACTTAGGTTATGACAATTTCTTTGATCGATCTTATTTTGATGAATCAGATGAAATGCTAGGTTATGGAATATTAGATAAAGATTTATTCAGTGAATCTGTCCAATATCTTGAACATCTACAACAGCCGTTCTACACGAAATTCCTTTCCGTAACCAATCACACGCCTTATTATACGGATGATAAGAATTTCGATTTTCCATCTTTGAACACTGGAAATAGCACAGTAGATAACTATGTTCGAACGGCACATTATTTGGATCAGTCATTGGAACAATTTTTTACGTACCTGAAAAAATCCGGTATTTATCAAAATTCGATCTTTGTGATTTATGGGGATCATTTTGGCATCTCAAATACAGATAATAAAGATTTAGCAAGTGCTCTTGGAAAAGACCCAGATACATGGAATGAATTTGACAACGCACAAATGCAGCGTGTGCCATTAATGATTCATATGCCTGGTTATACTAAAGGGTCAGTCAATCACGAATACGGTGGAGAAATCGATGTTTTGCCGACATTACTTCATCTCTTGGGAATCGATGATAAAGACTATCTCCATTTTGGTACGGATTTATTATCTCCTCAGCATGATCAAGTAGTGGCTTTTCGAAATGGGAACTTCGTGACATCCAAATACACCGTCTTAGGAGGAAAAGCTTACAATAACCAAACAGGAGAAATCATCGATACGAAAGCAGCAGGAATCGACGAGGAAATTTCCAAAGATCAGGAAAAAGTCAAGTCTGCTTTAAGTCTTTCAGATAAGCTGAATCAAGAAAATCTCTTGCGTTTTTATGTGCCAAACGGATTTGAAACGATCGATCCGAAAAAATATGACTATAAAAATGAAGCAGAACGTAACATAGCCATCGAAAAGCAAAAAGGCGAACATTCGACAAGTGTCTTTTCAAAAAATGGCAATAAAACAACAACCAACTTATATCCAGTAACAAGAACAGACGTTGAACAGCAAAAAAATAATCAATAAACAATCAAACCAACCTTCAGTAGTTAGACAATATTCTAATGCTTGAAGGTTGGTATTTTTTATGAAAAAAACATTTTTTTTATTTTTTTCGTGTATTTTTCCTTTTTAACGTATCTATTTATTGAATGTGGAAAAATTTAAATTAAAAAGGAGAACTATTATGTATGATGGTGAATTGATCAAGAAACTTCGAGTCAACAAGAAGTTGACACAGTCCCAATTAGCGGAAGGAATCTGTTCTAAGACTTCTCTAGTCGGGATTGAGACAAATTCAGTGAAAAAAATGTCATTTGTAACATTGAGATCATTTTTAGAGAGAATGAACATGACACTTGCAGAATATGAATGGATGCGAAACCAGCTGGATGAACCAATAAAGTTAAAAAAAAAAAGACGAATGCTAGATCGGGTACAAGAAGACAGCTTTGATCCTTATAAAGAGATCAGCAATAACCGTAGGCATTTTAAGAAAACAGAAGATCTGTATTATTTGGTTTTGAATCTTCACATGGTCGAAAAAACAGAAGTATCTGAGACAGAATTTGAATTTTTACGTTATGAATGCCGAATCATTGAAGAATACTTGATGCAGATACCAGACTATGGTCAATTTGAACTATCTATTCTAGCTGATTTTCCTTGGATATTCAGTGATCGGTTCATTGAGAACAATTATTTGAAAATCAAAAAAAGAATGCGACGATTAGCACAGTTGAACAATCATGAGCAGTATCTCTTTACTTTTTTAATGAACCTGACTTCGTTTTATATAGAAAATGGTCGGTTGAAAAAGGCACGTAGTGTGAATGAAGATATGAAACGGAGCTTAGCACATAAAGAAAGAAGTACAGTGATCTATGAAACATTGATGGCAGATTATTATCAAAGATTGATTTCTGCTGCTTTAGGGGAAGAAAAGACGAAAGACTACCAAGAATTCTTCACAGTGCTCGAATATATGTTAGGAAAGAATCAACGGAGGTCCTTAGAGAAAAAACTGCTGGCCATTGCTGAACCCAGCAACTAGACCAGCAGTTTAGAATTTGTATCACTTCGCCGCTTTTTCAGACGGTTTGTTTATATCGAATGGCGGGAAAAAGCGGGCGATCTCTTTTACCGCAGCATCACGGGAATCAGAAGCGTGAATGATGTTTTCAGTCCCCGGCAGCGCGTAGTCTCCTCGGATCGTACCTGGAACAGCATCGGCAGCTTTTGTTGCTCCAACCATCTTACGGACGATATCGATCACTTCCTCGCCGACCAGCACAAGATAAACAACAGGACCGGAAGTCATGTAATCGATCAGTTCATCAAAAAAACTGCGCTCAGTCAAGTGCTGATAATGTTCTTTTGCTAATTCAGGAGTCATAGTTTCAAACTTCATTTCAGCAATGGCCAGTCCCTTTGCTTCAAAACGTTGAATGATGCTTCCGACTAAATGGCGTCTCACGCCGTCTGGCTTGATAATAACAAGTGTTCTTTCCATAACAGCACCTCGTTTCCTACTATATTTCTATTATAGCGGGAGGTGGAAAATGAGACAAATAAAACCGCGTGAGACAGGAATATAACGTGTGTATTTAAAAAAAAGTATGAAAAACATGGAAAATTGATTTGACATCCTCTTTTTTAGTTGTTATATTAACGAAGGAAAACCGAATAAGATTTGTTAGGTGAGGCTCCTATACAAACATAGGCTACTGCCCAAAAACGTCGAGAGACGCCAATGGGTAGAACAGGAATTGTCGAGATAAGGCTTTTCATAAGGTAGCTAAAAGCAGGTATCTGCTTTTTACGTTGTACAGTGTCAAAACTCAACGATGAGATCTGAGAAGCTTTTTTTAATATGCTTTTTCAAACCTTTCGCTGAGTATTTGGCGAGAGGTTTTTTTGTTGCCGCAAATCCCCATCGGTGAAAAATAAAAAGGAGGTGGTCTAATTGGGAAAATAACTATTCGAAAAATGATTGGAAGTCATGAATTAAAATTACTTAGTAAAGGAGATGAGAACAAATGGATGACAGTCATTCGAAAAACAAGGATCTAGAGGAAAGGCCAGGGCTATTATCTATCTGTTCTCAGCCCCTTTCAGTTTTTTCTCTATCGATCCGATGAATAGCTAAAGACCAAAAGCAGCGAGAACAGCTGTCTTTTGGACACAAAGGAGAGATTGAGATGGAAAAAAAGAAAGATACACAAAAAATCTATGCAGCTTTTGCTGGAAAAACGAAACAAGAATTATTTGAACTATTCCATGCATCAGCAAATGGATTGACAGAAGAACAAATCGAACGTTCAAGAGAAAATTACGGTGAAAATGCGATTTCATATGGCAAAAAAACACCATTCATCGTAGAAATATTGAAAGCATACATCACGCCATTTACATTAGTGTTGATCGCATTAGGAATTATTTCATTCATCACAGAATATGTATTAGCAGCTCCTGGAGATAAAGATCTTTTCGGTGTAGCCATTATCTTCACTATGGTTATCGTCAGCGGGACAATGACGTTGATTCAGTCCGTACGTTCCAATCAAGCGGCTGAAAAACTGAAATCACTTGTGAAAGTAACGGCAGCTGTAAAACGTAATGGAAAGTACACAGAGATTCCTATGGAAGAAATCGTCTGTGGAGATCTTGTTCGGCTTTCAGCAGGGGATATGATACCAGCGGATATGCGTTTATTGTCCGCAAAGGATTTATTCATTTCCCAAGCAGCATTGACAGGGGAAAGCTATCCAGTAGAAAAGCATGCGAAAGTATGTGAAGACGATCAGCAAAGCGAAACAAGTTACGAAAATCTTGTCTTTATGGGAAGTAATGTCATCAGTGGAAGTGCGGAAGGAATCATTGTTTCTGTTGGAAATGAAACACTATTTGGTCATGTAGCAGAAACGCTATCTGAAAAACCAATTCAATCAAGCTTTGAATTAGGCATCCATAAAACATCCATGCTACTGATCAAATTTATGTCATTGATGGCTCCAGCAGTTATCGTCATCAATGGGCTTACAAAAGGGGATTGGCTAGAAGCTTTTCTTTTTGGACTATCTGTAGCAGTTGGTCTAACACCTGAAATGCTTCCAATGATCGTTACGACGAATTTGGTCAAAGGAGCAAGTGTGATGGCCAAAAAAGGAACAGTGATCAAAAATTTGAATGCCATCCAAAACTTTGGTGCAATCGATGTTTTATGTACGGATAAAACGGGGACATTGACACAAGATAAAATCATTCTTGAATATCATATGGATTGTGAAGGAAATGAAGATGATCGTGTTTTGCGCCATGCGTATCTAAATAGCTACTATCAAACAGGGCTGAAAAATTTGTTAGATGTGGCTATCATTGATGAAGCAACAGAAACTTTAGATACAGATAAGATCAATTATCAAAAAGTGGATGAAATTCCTTTTGATTTTGAACGTCGCCGTATGAGTGTTGTGGTTGCTGATCCAGCTGGTAAAACACAAATGATCACAAAAGGCGCGATTGAAGAAATGCTGAACATTTCTAAATTTATTGATCTTGGCGGTACTGTTACACCATTAACAAAAGAACGAAAAGAAGCCGTACTTGCAAAAGTACAGTCACTTAATGAAGATGGCTTACGAGTGATTGGTGTCGCACAAAAGACCAATCCAAGCGTCGTTGGAGAATTTTCAGTCAAAGATGAGTCAGACATGGTTCTGATTGGTTATCTTGCTTTCCTTGATCCACCAAAAGAAACAACGAAACAAGCGTTGAAAGCTCTGAAAGAACATGGTGTAGCTGTAAAAGTTCTGACTGGGGACAACGAATTAGTTACACGTTCAGTGTGCCGTCAAGTAGGTCTAGAGATCAATGAATTGGTTACCGGTGAGAAAATCTCGGAAATGAGTGATCATGAATTAGCACAAGTAGCTGAAGACCATGAAGTATTCGTAAAATTGAATCCTCAGCAAAAAGCACGTTTGACGACAGCTTTACGTAAAAATGGTCATACTGTCGGATTTTTAGGAGATGGTATCAATGACGCTCCTGCAATGAAAGTGGCTGATATCGGTATTTCTGTAGATACAGCTGTGGATATTGCGAAAGAATCTGCAGACGTGATCCTTTTAGAAAAAGATTTGACGATTTTGGAAAGAGGCCTTCTTTCTGGACGAGAAACTTTTGGAAATATCATGAAATATATCAAGGCTACAGCAAGTTCTAATTTTGGCAATATGTTTTCCGTGCTGATTGCAAGTACGTTCCTGCCATTTTTACCAATGCTGCCTTTACAACTTCTGTTTTTGAATCTGATCTATGATGTTTCCTGCATTTCCTTGCCATGGGATCGGATGGATAAAGAATATTTGGACGAGCCAAAAAAATGGAATGCATCTAGTATTGGGGAATTCATGGTTTACTTTGGTCCAACAAGTTCGATATTTGATATTACTACTTACTTGTTGATGTATTTTGTTATTTGTCCTGCTGTAGTGGGCGGAAGTTTCCATACATTGGATAGTTCACAGCGAGTGATTTTCATCGCATTATTCCATGCAGGATGGTTTGTCGAATCACTATGGACACAAACCTTAGTGCTCCATGCACTGCGTACACCGAAAGTACCATTTATCCAAAGCAACGCAACATTTGCCATGTTTGTTATCACTACATTAGGAATTATTGTCGGTTCTGTCCTTCCTTTTACAAGTTTTGGTGCTGAATTAGGCTTGATGCCACTTCCTGGCAATTACTGGTTATGGTTATTTGCTACAGTCATCGCTTATCTGGCGCTTGTGACAGCTGTGAAGAAAATCTATATCCGTCGATTCCAAGAACTCTTATAAACGAGAAGGCTGGTTCTTTGCTTCTGTTCTTTTTGGACCAGTCGTGCTAAACTATGTGTATTGTTTTGGAAAGGATTAATGTATAGATGAAAGGTGCAATATTTGATTTAGATGGTTTGTTAGTTGACACAGAAAAAACGTATCGTGATGGCTGGCTTTGGGGATTTCAGCAATTTGATATCCATATCCCAAAAGAAATCGTTGACGCTTGGGGCGGAAAAAACTGGAAACAAAGTTTTGATATTTTAGTGAAAGCAGCAGGTAGCCCTGAAAAAGTACAGGAAGTCCGAGCGAAGCGTGAAGAATATTTTTATCAACAGCTGACAAGCGGAGCCATCCACTTAAAACCATATGCAAAAGAAATATTGGCAGACTTAAAAGAACGTCATATGAAACTAGGCATTGCTACGACCACTGTTACGAAAAGAGCAACAGATATCTTGGATCACTTTAAATTAGCTGATTACTTTGACACGTTTACATTCGGAGACGAAGTGTCGGAGAACAAGCCTTCACCGATTCCTTATCTGACAGCTTTGGAACGAACAGGATTAGAAGCTAGTTCAGCCTTTGCAGTGGAAGATTCTTTAGTAGGAGCAACAGCTGCTTCACGAGCAGGATTAGGCGTTGTTTTGATACCTGATTCCAGTTTTGTCCGAAATTATACCGTCGAAGAAAAGGAAAAATTGAAACTTCTTGCTGAAGGAAAAGATCTTCGAACTGTTATTGAAATGTTAGATAAAAAAACAGAAAAATAAATATAGAAAAAATAATTTGAATTTCGTGCTTGACTTTTTAGTTTTCCTCATGTAGATTAATCCCAACAACAAAATATCGATTTCGTTGAAAAGGAAAGTAAGTTTGGAAACTTTGCAGAGAGGCTCTGGCTGGTGAGAAGAGTCAAGTAAGAAAAGCTGAAAATGGCCTTGGAGAATAATTTGTCGATAAGTAGGCAAATTCGGAACTGTTCGACCGTTAAAACGAACGCCAATCTCTCTTTTTGAGATGTTGGGCTTGAGGGAAGGAAACTTCCGAAAAAAGGTGGTACCGCGATACGTCGTCCTTTTACTGACATAGTTTATGTTAGTAAAAGGATTTTTTTTTGAATATTATTTGCATTGAAATGGTAAGTACGATAGAAGAACCTTTGACAGAGAGCTTCGGTAGCTGAGAAGAAGCAAGGAACGACTATTGGAAAATGGCCATCGAGCAATTCATCCCGAGCATAGATGTAAGGCGATGACGGCTGCGACCGATATCTTGCTAGAGTATGATCGTACTTGAAGAGGAGTTGTGTGTGAACACAGCTTGAACATGAGGTGGTAACACGCAAAAAAGCGTCCTCAAGAAAATGACATTTTCATTTTCTTGAGGACGCTTTTTTTAGATAAGGAGGAATTTTAATGATTGAATTGCGAGATGTTTCTGTATGTTTCAAACAAAAAGAAAAAGAGATACAGGCAGTAGATTCTGTAGATTTAACGATTGAAAAAGGCGATGTTTATGGAATCGTCGGTTACTCAGGTGCAGGGAAAAGTACGTTAGTTCGTGTGATGAATTTGCTGCAGAAACCAACAGCAGGAGAAGTCATTGTCAATCAGACGAATTTGAGTCAGCTCTCTCCCAAAGAATTGCGAAAAGAAAGAAAGGCCATCGGTATGATCTTTCAGCATTTCAATCTAATGGAAAGCCGAACTATTTTTGACAACGTTGATTTTTCTTTAAAGTATTCTGGAAAATCGAAACAGGAACGTCGTCAAAAAGTGAATGAACTACTGGAACTTGTCGGTTTGGAAGAAAAAGCATCTGCTTATCCTAAACAACTGTCGGGGGGACAAAAACAACGAGTAGCAATCGCACGAGCTTTGGCGAATGAACCTAAGGTATTATTATGTGATGAAGCAACCAGTGCACTTGATCCGAAAACGACCCTTCAGATCCTTGCATTGTTAAAAAAATTGAATCGCCAGTTAGGTTTAACAATCGTCCTGATCACTCATGAGATGCAAGTTGTCAAAGAAATCTGCAACAAGGTAGCGGTTATGGAAGATGGAAGAATCGTTGAAAAAGGTAGCAGCATCCAGATCTTCAGCAATCCTGAAGAAGAATTGACCAAAGATTTTATTCGAACAGCTACTCATCTTGACCAAGCATTAGAAACGATCATTGCCCATTCTGCTTTTGCCGATCAGATCGCCAATAAATGGCTGGTGGAATTAAGTTATATTGGAAATCAGACGAACGAACCTCTAATCGCTCATCTGTACAGCAAATATCAAGTAACAGCGAATATTTTATATGGCAATGTAGAGTTATTACAAGAAACGCCGTTAGGGAGTTTGATCGTTACTTTAGCTGGAGAAACCAAACAGCGGCAAAAAGCATTGGATTATTTGATCAAATCTGGTGTAAAAATAAATATTTTACAAAAAAACGAATTAGATAGTCGTATCAAAGTGATCGAAGGAGGAAGATAAAATGACTGATTTCTTTAAAACATATTTGCCCAATGTTTATTTGATTCCGGATGAATTTGTCGAAGCGACGAAGCAAACACTATATATGTCTTTTTGGACAGCATTCATTGGCGGGATGATTGGAATCATCTTAGGTGTGACGTTAGTAGTGACACGCCCTAATGGATTACTAGCTAACCGTCTGCTATTTGAAATACTTGATAAGCTGATCAATATCATTCGTTCCATCCCTTTCATTATCTTGCTTTCTCTTTTAGCATTGACTACTCGTTTCTTAGTTGGAACGACGATTGGTGCGAAAGCAGCTTTAGTGCCATTGATTTTTGGAGTTGTTCCGTTTTTTGCTCGTCAAATCGAGAACGCACTGCTAGAAGTTGATCCTGGGGTGATCGAAGCGGCAGAAGCGATGGGAACCAGTCCAATCGGTATCATTTTACGTGTGTATTTGTTAGAAGGTTTGCCTGGTATCATTCGGGTCTCGGCGTTGACTATCATCAACGTGATCGGACTGACTACCATGGCTGGAGCAGTAGGTGCAGGCGGATTAGGGAATCTTGCTATATCGAGAGGGTATAATCGATTCCAAACAGATGTAACGATTGTGGCTACATTATTGATTCTAATCTTAGTTTTTTTAAGTCAATTTATCAGTAATCAACTGATTAAAAAAATTACACATTGAAAGTGGAGGAGAAAAAATGAAAAAAATTATTCGTTTTGTAGTCATTACATTTGTAGCAATTATTTGGTTGGCAGGGTGTAGCCAAGGAAAAGCAGATACAACTGACAAAAAAGAAACTATCGTAAAACTAGGGATTATTGGAGAAGATACAGATGTATGGGACAACGTGAAAGACCGTTTGAAAAAGGAGAACATTAATTTGGAATACGTGAAATTTACAGATTACAATCAACCAAATGTGGCTTTAGCAGATGGATCGATTGATTTGAATTCTTTCCAACATCAATTCTTTTTAGACAATTACAATAAAGAACACGGAACTGATTTAGTATCGATCGGAAATACTGTCAATGCACCGCTGGGAATTTATTCTAACACTTTGAAGGATGTAGCTGATATCAAAGACGGAGCAAAAGTAGCAATCCCTAATGATGTTACAAATGGCGGCAGAGCTCTTCTGTTATTGCAAACTGCTGGATTGATCAAAGTGGATAAGGCAAAAGGACAAGCGCCCACTGTTTCTGATATTACCGAGAATAGAAAAAATCTAGACATTTCTGAATTAGATGCTTCCCAAACAGCACGTGCTTTGTCAGATGTAGACATTTCAGTGATCAATAGCGGTGTAGCTGTAGATGCTGGATTTAATCCTGCTTCTGATGCCATCTTCTTAGAACCAGTGGATGACCATGCACGTCCTTATGTGAATATCATCGTTGCAAGAAAAGAAGATGAAAACAATAAAACGTATCAAAAAATAGTAGACGCTTATCAAACAGAAGACACAGTCAAAGTAATCGAGAAAACATCAAAAGGATCAAGCGTGCCTGCATGGGAAACATTCGGGAGAAAATAAGAAAAATGACTAGCATAGGAGGAATTTTTTATGACAACAACAATCTCAACAAACCAATTGAAGGATCTAATCCAATATCGTTTACCAGAATATCAAGCACTTGCTCTAGATATCCACGAACATCCTGAAGTAAGTAACTATGAGTTTTATTCCTCAGCAGCGTTGATTAAACAATTAGAAAAAGAAAGGTTTTGGGTAGAAAAAGAAGTAGCTGGACACCGAACAGCCTTTGATGCACGTTATATTTCCAATAAACCCGGTCCCACAATTGCCTTTTTGGCAGAATTCGATGCTTTACCAGGTATTGGTCATGCATGCGGGCATAATTTGTTTGGTACTTACTCCGTATTAGCCGCCAGCATAGTGAAGCAATTCATTGATGAAACTGGTGGAGAAATCCGTGTATATGGCACCCCAGGGGAAGAAGGGGGCGAGAACGGATCAGCTAAAGGCAGCTTTGTTCGAGAAGGTTTTTTTGAGGATGTCGATGTAGCGTTATGCGTCCATCCAGCTTTTCGTTATGGGAAAACGACAGAATCTTTAGCGAATGATCCAGTCGACATCAAATTTTACGGTGTCGCTTCCCATGCAGCAGCAGCACCTGAAAAAGGAGTAAATGCTTTGGAAGCATTGATCCAAGTGTTTAATGGAATCAACGCTCTACGCTTGCAATTGCCAAAAGATGTCAATATCCATGGGATCATTACAGACGGAGGAGTAGCTGCCAACGTCATTCCAGATTACGCTGCTGGACGTTTCTATTTACGTGCAGGAAATCGGCAAACATTAGATAAAGTATATGAAAAAGTGGAAAATATCGTACGAGGTGCTGCGATAAGTACGGGCACGACTTTTGAGTTTGGATTGTTCCAAAATGCAGTTGATGATGTCATCGTTACTCCTTCTTTTGATGACTTATTCTTCCAGCATGCAAAAGAAGCAGGTGTTCCAGATGAAGAAATAGAAACGGAACAAAGAACAAGTCTCGGTTCTTCTGATGTAGGAAATGTCAGCCAAGTCATACCAACAATCCAGCCTACGGTAGCAATCTCTGAGACATATATTGCCGGACACACAGAAGAATTCAAAGCTGCTGCTAAAAGTGACAAAGGCCTTGCTTCTATTGCGATTGCAGCAGAACTACTCGCCAATACAGCTCTTGATCTGTTGAAAGAGCCAAAGCTATTAGAAAGAATCAAGCAAGAACATCAAGAAATAGTAGCAAGAAAAAAACAAGAGGGTGCTACTTTCTAGTAAAAAATAAACTTGTGTGTGAAAGTTATAAAAATAATTTTCAGAAAAATGAAAAAATATTTTCTTTTTCATTGACAAATGATCTTATGGAAGGTAAACTTCGTACAAGTCAACTTTTCACGCAGTAGCGGTTAGGTGTTTTGTTCAGAAAGTCGGTGGTCGCTGTGAACCGATCAAGCCTAATTGACGAATTACATGGAAAGTCCATACATTTGAATAAAAGTTTGAAAGTGAAAAACAGATCTGTTTTTAATTAAGGTGGTACCGCGGAGTCATTCGTCCTTAGTTTAAAACAGGTCTTTTTATTTTTATAAAGGAGGAATCGCGGATGAATTGCGGCGGAGTAATCCGATATCTTAACTTTTTTAGAACATAAGAACAACTAAAAAAGGAGAGATTATCATGGGAAAAAAAGGAACACCAAGTTTTTTAGAAGCAACACTTGTATTAATGGTTATTGTTTTAGGCATTGCGATTGGCGTTGTCGGATTAAAGGTCTCACCTAATATCACGATCTTAGCAGCGATCGGAATGGTCATGTTGTATGCAGTGATAAAAAGATACCCGACAGATTGGCTGCACGAAGGAATCATCAATGGCATCAAACCAGGAATCATCCCAATCTTTATTTTTATTTTAGTCGGTTCATTGATTGCTGTATGGATACAAGCAGGGATCATTCCAACTCTAATGGTCATTGGGTTCAAATTGATCAGTGTCCAGTGGTTTGTCCCTTCTGTATTTGTTGTGTGTGCAATCGTAGGTAGCGCTGTAGGGAGTGCCTTTACTGTTATGTCAACGATTGGGATTGCATTTTTCGGTATTGGGACAACACTAGGCTTAAATCCAGCGCTGGTTGTTGGAGCTATTGTTTCAGGTGCCGTTTTTGGAGATAAGATGTCTCCATTATCCGAATCAACAAATCTAGCAGCAGCTATTGTTGATGCCGATTTGTTCAAACACATCAAGCATATGATGTGGTCAACTGTTCCGGCATTTGTTGTTTCTTTCTTTTTATTCATGATTTTAGGACACACAAGTAAAGCCGCAAGTCTTTCATCTATTCGTGAAGTGACTGATGTTCTAGAAGCAAACTTTACTATTTCAATCTGGTCACTGATTCCTTTATTTTTAATGTTACTGTGTGCATGGAAAAAGGTGCCGGCAATTTTAACGATTTTGTTGAATATCGCTGTAGCAGTAGGAATGATTTTTATTCAAAACCCACAAACTTCCTTAACGAAGTTGGCTGGGGTCATCGAATCAGGGTTTGTTTCAAATACTGGAAACCAACAAATCGATTCACTGCTTAGCCGCGGAGGAATCGAAAGTATGATGCCTACTGTGTCATTGATTATTCTAACTTTGTCATTAGGTGGATTGTTGATCGAATTTGGCTTGATCTCAACCGTGATGGAACGAGTATCAAGAAAGATGACGAACACACCAAAATTGATTTTTACAACATTGATGACAAGTATCGGAGTAAATATTTTTATTGGTGAACAATTCCTATCTGTTATTCTGCCTGGTAATGCATTTAAAGAAACTTATGAAAAAGCAGGATTTGATCCAACTGTATTAGGTAGAACGCTAGAAGATGGTGGAACAGTAATCAACTACTTAGTGCCTTGGGGAATTGCCGGAAGTTTCGTAGCAAGTACATTTGGTATTCCTACACTCACTTACTTGCCATTCGTATTTTTCAGTTTGCTTTCTCCTGTGTTTTCGATGGTCAGTGCCTTCACAGGTTGGGGAATCTCAAAAAAATTTGTGAAACCGCAAGAAGCAGTAAGCAAGACAGCGCAATTAGAACAATAAAAACATAAAAAGGGATTGTGACAAGACTTTTGTCACAATCCCTTTTACGAATAAACGGTATTCGAAAGCCAGTTTCTCGGTATTAAGCCAAATTTATACAAAAATGTGGAAAGCCATTTTCACAAAATTTTTCTTAATACGCGAAACTAAGCGACTTTTTCACAACCTCTCGATAAACGGTGTTCAAAAGCTTGCATCTGCGGTAATAAGCCTAACCAAACGAAAAATAGGAGAAGCTATTTTTGTTTGGCTGTTCTTATTACTTGATGCAGGGCAGCTTTTTCACAACCCCTTATTCACGGCGTTCCAGAAGTAGCTTCTTCTTATTTCTTGAAGCTGATAACTTCTGGAACATCCTCTTTTTTTATTTGGACGGATAATGGTCATTCCATTTCTTTGATCATTTTTTTCATTTTGTCGATCTCTTCTTCTTGTGCCTGAATGATTTCTTCCGCTAATTTTTTTACTTCAGGATCTTTTAAATCAGCTCGTTTACTTGTCAGGATAGCGATAGAATGATGAGGAATCATGGCCTTCATCCAAGCTGTGTCGTTGACAGTAGTTTGGCTTCGTACCATAAACAAGGAACCGGCAAAAACAAGAAGACTAGCGGCTAAGATCATAACATTTATCTTTTTGTTTTCATACATTTTCCACATGAACAACAGCATGATGACTGCCATGACTGCACCCATCATCAACGCCATGAATACTCGTGTACGACTGAAGAAGATATGATCGAGCGCATAGACATTCAAGTACATCATACCAAACATAACTACCGTTGAAACACCGATCATCAACAAAAACTTCCAATACTTTTTCATTTAAAACAAACTCCTTCTTTTCATTCCTTTCTTCTATCATGTCATGAGCATGGAGAACAATCAATTATTTTGCACAGAGGGTTTTTGAACACCGTTTACCAAGAGGTCATGAGACTGTTTATTCGGAAAAAGGAGTTGCAACAAGACTTTTGTCACAACTCCTTTCTTCAATAGCTCCATCTATTCCACATAAATAAAATAAAATTTTCTATCGATTTCATTCATTCGTCAATACGAACGCATCATTCTTTTTTTGATAACTGAAATAAATGAACAGGTAAAGCAGGCCAGTCAATACAGTTACCCCAATGGAGTTCGTGAACAGGATACCAAGGAAAATCAATCCTAAGACAGCTAATGCAAAAAAGCTGATTCCTTTATCCCATAATGTTCCTTTTCTTAGTGCCAGTACAAAGGATGCCGCACTGATAATGATCCAGATCAATAATACTGTATACGAAAGGGAACCTGCCAGATAGCCAAATAATTTGTCACCGACAAAATAAGAAAGAGCTACACCAAGATAAAGAACACTGGTACAAAATAAAACAGCACGTTGCGGTACTTGATGCTTGTTTAAAACAGCTAGTTTTCTAGAGGAACCTTTTCGATCCTTCAAACGGAAGAACAAAATTCTTGAAGATGCATACACACCCGAATTGATAGATGAGAACAAAGCAAGGACAATCACAAAATTGACGATATCCGCTGCAAATGGGATATTCATTTTTTCAAATACCATCACAAAAGGACTGACATTCGTGCCTGCTAAAGTATTCCAAGGAAAAAGAATCAAAAGCAAAAACAAAGGAATGATGTAAAAGGAAATGATTCTTCCCATGACACCTTTGATTGCTTTAGGAATCGCACGTTTAGGATCATCTGCTTCGCTTACCGTGATAGCAATCAGTTCAGAACCGCCGTAAGAATAGATAACTACAAGCAAAGAACTGATGATTCCCTTCATACCATGAGGAGTAAACCCACCATGGTCAGTCAATTGCTGAAGGGTAGGGAAAACGCCTGTGCCCAACATTTGCTGACCGACAAGATAAGTAGCAAAAATGATCAGTAAGATAATGACACTGATTTTAGCAAAAGCCAGCCAATATTCTGTTTCTGCGAATAACCGTACCGAATAAAGATTGATGATCGTAGTTAAAACAGCCAACATAAAAACAAATACCCAGGCTGGAATGTGCGGGAACCACAACTGCAAAAAGGAAGCAGCTGCAACAGCTTCAGCGATGATATTGATAATCCACATAGACCAGTAGACCCAATCAGTAAAATCAGCAGAATGAGCACCTAGATAAGGGCGTATCAAACCAGATAATCCGTGATGCGTGTCGCCACCGCTTAAAACGATTTTTCCCAGACCTTTCATCACGATATATAAAATCAGCCCACCAATCAAAAAAGCAATCAATACAGAAGGGCCGGCGATCCCAATCGCTTCGCCACTTCCTTTAAATAGACCTGCACCGATTGCTCCACCTAAAGCTAACATGGTGATATGTCTGGAGCTAAGTTGTTTTTTCAATTTTTTATCTTCCATAAATGACCTCTTTCTTTTAAATTCACAATCAAAATTTATATTAAGAATAAATAGCAATATTTAACAATGACTAATGATAACAAATTTTCAGACAATTACAACTATTCAGAAAACTTTTAGGCGAATTTTAATAGAAGAATGATTTATTTCATCATATTTTCATACAAATGTTAAATTTTCATACAAATATAGGAAACGTTTTACTGGCTTTTTACTATTTAAACAGGCTATCATAGGAAAAAGTGACAGAGAAAGTGAGGCGGAAAAGATGAACAAAAATGACGTACTGCTAGTTGCAAAAAATAAATCACTTTATTTTTTGCCTTCCATCCGCTCTTTAGATGTTTGGTCCGGAAAAGATTTACTACAGTCGGAATTCATTAAATCAGCTAGACAACAGTTGGCAAATTATCAGCTGATCGTTTTTTTAGATTATGGATTTGATATGGAGATGGCTCGACGCGTGCGCCCATTTACCAATGCAAAAATTGTGTTATTTTTTTGGAATCACTTCAAAGCAGAACACGAGGCGATGCTGAAGCAGGCACAAGATGAACCGGCAATCGATGAGATTTATCATTTTGATTTTTTGGAAGCAAAAGAACTTGGGCTGAAACATAATAGTTCATTTTATTCGAAACATATGAATTTTTCTTCTAGCGAACCAAAGACGGATCTATTTTTTGGTGCAACGAATAATGGGAGAAAAGAACGAGCAGAAAGCTATAAGCAGGAATTTATAAAAAGAGATGTTACGACCAACTATTTCATTCTTCCACATCGAGGGAATGAACAACCTGGATATCTTACTTATGAAGAGTACCTGAAAAAAACAGGGGAATCGCGCGGGATTCTGGAACTGTTGCGGGAGGGTCAGCAAGGAGTGACTTTGCGGACATTTGAATCCATGTATTTTCAAAAGAAACTAGTGACGGATAATCAAGCGATTGCTCATTATCATTTTTATCGTCCTGAAAATATTTTTTTGCTTCGAGAACGTGATTTAGATGAATTACCGGAATTTCTGCATACACCATTTAAGCCAATCCTATCAGAGCTATTGGAATTTTATGATGCAGAAAATTGGGCAAAACGATTTATCACTAACGATTCCACTATTTATGAGCAATACGAATATGACCTCTCCTCTGTTGAAAACAAATAAAAAACCTACATTTTGAAGAGATTATGTACTGAAACAAACAAGCACAATTCTTATGGCATCATGAGAGTTGTGTTTTCTTTTTGATCTTTTATTGGGCTTAAAAAAAGAGAACCAGCTGCTGATTCAGCTGATTCTCATCAGAGAGCCTTTTATTCTGCGCCAAGGATTCCTTCTTTTGCATGGACTAATTGGGTCAAAAAGGCACAATATGGTGTAGCAATATCATATTTTTGTCCTTTTCGCCAAATGGCACCATTGATGTAGTCGATTTCAGTCAAACGATGGTTTTTGATCAGGTCTTGGTACATAGATGGGTAATGCAACCCGATGTTGTCAGGATCATAAGTAGAAGCAATATGTTGGTACACTTCTTCTTGATCTAGTATGATTCCTTCTTTTGCTGCGATAGAAGCAAATTCAGATACGATTGTTCGAACCATGCTCTCTGCCGCTTTTTGCGCGCCTAGTTCAGCAATATTACAATCCAAAATCGTGCATAAACCATTCAATGTTCCATTTACACAAGCTTTTCGCCAAATGGAATAACGAACGTTATGGCTATAGATCGGATTTAAATTTGCTTCTTGAAAGACTTCTACAACTTTTTTTGTAAATGCTTCGCCTTCTGGTTCCAAGTTCTCTAGTTCGATTTCTCCATCACCTAACAATGTGACTTTTCCGGGACCAGCTAGACCAGCTGTCCACATCGTGATCCCAAATAAGATATTTTTCTTTGGCACATATTTTTCCAGTACATCTTCATGACCTAATCCATTTAGTAAACACAAAACATAAGTATTGTCAGTAATAATGGATTGGATCGAACAAAACATATCATCTAATTGATTGGCTTTTGTTAATGCTACGATCAAGTCCACGTGTTCGTTGCTTTCGATGATTTCTTCTGGTGAATAGATTGGCAGTTTTGCGACCACTTCTTTACCGTTAAAGTCAGCAATCAACCCATTTGTACGAATGGCTTCAATGTGAGCAGGCCAACGATCGATCAAGAGGACCTCATTTCCGCTTTGATGTAGCATCAATCCGATTCGGCTGCCCATTGCTCCGGCCCCAGCTATTGCGATTTTCATGTTTTTTCTCTCCTTTATTCAATGAGTTCCCTTTTAGTATATAGAAAAATGGAAGAAAATAGCATTGTTTTGTTTGAAAAAAATGAAAAAAAGTGTCTTACTTAAGAAGAAAGTGAGGGATACAGATGGATATTTTGGCGGCAATTGATTCATTTAAAGGAAGTGCTTCTTCATTTGAACTAAATCAGGCAGTTCTAAATGGCTGGGAAGATCGTAAAGGAAGAAAAATCAATGTGCCGATTGCAGATGGCGGAGAAAATACTGCAGAAGCAATCTATTACGCGCTCAGGGGAACATGGCGTACCATTGATGGGATGGATCTCTTATTCCGTCAGCGAAAAATCAGCTATTTATTGACAACTTGGCAAGGAAAAAACACCGCAGTCATCGAATCTGCACAAGCATTGGGGTTAGATCTACTTGATAAACCAACGGATCAAACTATCCGACTTGCTTCCAGTTATGCCTTAGGAGAACTTATTAAAGATGCACTGCTTCAAGAAGTAGAACAAATTATTGTCACTTTAGGAGGAAGCGGGTGTAGCGATGGTGGTCTAGGATTACTCCAATCCTTGGGTGCTTCTTTAGAAGGGTACACAGAAGGAAATCCTTTATTATCTACTAAAAAACTTCATTTTGATCGAAGAAACGTTCTTGTTTCTAAAGTAAAATTGATTATCGCTGCAGATGTTACCAATCCATATACAGGTCAACAAGGAGCTGCTTGGCAATTTGGAAGACAAAAAGGAGGAATAGATACGACGCTAGCTTTCTTAGATAAACAAGCAGGAAAGATTGCTCAGCAAATAAAAGATTTCTGGGAGGTGGATTTAGATGATATTCCAGGAAGTGGAGCAGCAGGCGGTATTGGTGGAGCCCTTTTTTTGTTGGGAGCGAAGATGGTTTCTGGTTTCGATTTAGTCAGCCAAATCACTGGATTGGAAAAAAAGATCGAACAAGCAGATGTCATCATTACAGGAGAAGGGCGGATCGATCAGCAAACGATCCACGGAAAAGTTCCATACGGTGTAGCAGTGCTTGCAAAAAAATATCGAAAACCAATAATCGCTATTTGCGGAAGTAGAGACCAAGAGCTAGAAGGACTTTCTGATTTTCTCCCAATTGTCTTAAGTATTCATTTGGGTCCAATAGGTTTAGAAGAAGCAATGGAACACAGGCAAACATTAGAAAAAACAAAAATCTTAGGACAGACACTTAGCAGATTTTTCACCATCCTCCCGAAGTAGTTGACAAAATCATTTTCTTTATGCTATCGTAATTTCAAATATAGGACAAAGTGAGGGATCCGTGCATTGAAAAATTAAGTCGATTGATGAAAGCTGCATTCAGACTGTACCTTGTGGAGACAAGGAAGCAGTGTGCAGATTTTCGGGATTGGCTTGGTTTTTTCGATGTATGGGTCTTTTTGTGTGTATCCAACCCTTGCATCCTCTTTAGCCAGTTCTGAAAATAGGACTGGTCTTTTTTTACGAGGTGATGGAAAATGTCTAAAATCGAAATAAAAAATCTGACATTCGGCTACGACAGCCAAGGCACATTATTATTTGAACAAGCAAATCTAAATTTTGACACACAATGGAAACTAGGACTTATCGGACGAAACGGTCGAGGAAAGACAACTTTACTGAATATTCTACAAAACAAACTACCTTATCAAGGGCAAGTAATCCATCAGCAAGAATTTGCCTATTTCCCGCAACAGACAAAAGATAAAGAACGTTTAACCTATTACGTGTTAAATGATATTACGGATTTTGAGATATGGGAAATCGAAAGAGAGCTCCAATTGATGCAAACAGATCCTGAAATCTTATGGAGAGAATTCAGCACACTATCGGGGGGAGAGAAGACAAAAGTCCTACTGGCACTTTTATTTGTGGATGACACTCATTTCCCGTTAATCGATGAACCAACGAATCATTTGGATATCTCTGGTAGAAAACAAGTAGCGGCTTATTTGAAAAAGAAAAAACAAGGCTTCATCGTGGTCAGCCATGACCGGGGATTTATCGATGAAGTAGTGGACCATGTTTTAGCAATCGAAAAAAGTCAACTGGAACTTTATCAAGGGAATTTCTCTATCTATGAAGAACAGAAAAAACTTCGTGATGAATTTGAAATGGCTCAAAATGAAAAATTGAAAAAAGAAGTCAGTAGGCTAAAGAAAACAGCAGCTGAAAAAGCCGAATGGTCTCGTTCCCGAGAAGGAGATAAAACAAAGAAACAAGTCGGATTCATCGATACTGAATCTAGACGAGTGAATAAAGGAGCAGTGGGTGCTGATGCTGCACGGACGATGAAACGATCCAAAGCAATCGTGAATCGGATGGAGACCCAGATCAGCGAGAAAGAAAAACTATTAAAAGATATCGAATATATCGATTCTTTGACGATGAATAGCCAAGCGTCTCACCATAAGCGACTTTTAAGCGTAGAAGATCTTCAATTAGGGTATGAAAATCTGTTATTCGAGCCAATTCATTTTACAATCGAGCCTCATCAGCGGGTGGCGATTTCAGGTCCTAACGGTGCAGGAAAGTCATCCATTATCCATTATCTTCTGGGGGCATTCAACGGCAAGGTTATAGGAGAAAAATACCAGCCAAAACATCTGAGCATTAGTTATGCAAGCCAAAATTATGAAGACAATCGAGGAACGTTGGCGGAATTTGCAGAGAAAAACCAAGTAGACTACCAAGCATTTTTGAACAACCTCCGAAAGCTTGGGATGGAAAGAGATGTTTTTCATAACAAGATCGAGCAGATGAGTATGGGCCAACGGAAAAAAGTGGAATTGGCTAAATCTTTATCACAGCCAGCTGAACTATATACATGGGATGAACCATTGAATTATTTGGATGTCTTCAATCAAGAACAATTAGAACAACTGATCTTGAACGTGAAACCTGCCATGTTACTAGTGGAACATGATCAAACCTTCCTGGATAAAGTATCTACTGAGATTATTTCTCTTGAGAGAATCTAACCCTTGTAATCTCAAGAACAACAAGGTATGGTTAAGGGGAACTTTGCCAACGAAGGAGAGAATCACATGCTTTATGTAACGAGACACGGAGAAACAACTTGGAACGCACAAGGATTAGTTTGCGGACGGGCAGATGTGCCGCTGACTGAAAAAGGACAGATGCAGGCACAGAAACTAGCAGAAAAGGTAGTAGATTTGCCTGTTCCAATCACGAAAATCATCCATTCCCCTCTTCAACGAGCAAGAGATACAGCACAAGCAGTTGCTGATCGTCTCAGCTTGCCGCTGACCGTTGATGAACGATTGGTAGAAATGGATTTTGGGGATTATGATGGACTGCCAAGCAAAGATGAGAACTTTCAAAAAGCACGTTTAGCGTTCGCTGTACGATTCCCAAATGGGGAGTCAGTCTTAGATGTGTATGCACGGATCGTTCCTTTATTGAAAGAATGCATCGAAGACGAAGAAAATGTCTATCTGTTAGTTTGCCATAATGCCTTGATAAGAGTGATCAATGCTTATTTTCATCCGATGCCTAATGAGGGGTTCTTTACATTCATGGTAGATAATACAGAATTGGTTTCTTATGAGTAATTATGTTTTTGTGTTATTTAAATAAAATATTTCAAGGCACTGCTTTTGCTTAGCAGTGTCTTTTTTAGGTTATGACAATTCTTTTGATAATATAAACTCAACCTTTAGAAATGAAATTTAATTATTTTAATAAAAGTATTGAAATTTTGTTTCTTTAGATATATACTCTAGTCATAGAAATGAAGACGGATACAGAAAAAGAGGGATAATATGTTTGGCTTTTCAATATTTATGAACGATTCTTTGTCAGAAGAGAAGAAACAGTATATCCGCCAAATGGCATCCAATGGCTTTGTCGGTATTTTCACTTCCATGCATATACCAGAAGATGATGTTTCGGCATATCAAAAGCGATTGATCGAACTAGGAAGCGAAGCGAAAAAGAATAAACTAGAATTGATGGTCGATATTTCAGGAGAGGCATTGGAACGAGCGGGTTTTTCATTAGAAGATCTAACGCCTTTGAAAGCAATTGGTGTAACAGGTTTAAGAATGGATTATCATATTTCCAATCAGCAGATTGCCGACTGGTCACATCAATTGAAAATCAGTTTGAATGCTAGCACGATCACGCCTAAAGATATCGATGAATTGAAAGAAGCAGAAGCTGATTTCTCACAGATTGAAGCTTGGCATAATTATTATCCACGTCCCGAAACAGGGCTGGACAAAGAATGGTATCAGAAAAAAAATCAATGGCTCAAAATTCAAGGTCTCCTTGTCCAAGGTTTTGTACCAGGAGATACAGAGTTGAGAGGCCCACTATATCAAGGATTGCCAACTTTGGAAGAACATCGAGGGATCCATCCTCTTGCAGGCGCTCTAGATCTATTAGCAAGTAACACGGATATTGTTTACATCGGAGATGCAGGTCTGTCAGAAAACGTTCAGGAGCAATTTGCTTCTTTCCAAAAAGAACAGACAGTCTTGCTCCATACGGAACCTGTAGATGAAGAATTTTACGAATATATATTAGGGAAGCATACGAATCGGCAAGACGATGCAAGAGATGTCATACGAAGCGCAGATGCACGTTTTCGAGAGATTCCGCCTATCCCAGCAAGAAATACAGCTACGCGTATGAAAGGGTCTATTACTTTAGATAACGAAAAGTATTTGCGCTATATGGGTGAGATCCAATTAACCAAATATGATTTGCCAGCGGATGAAAAAGTGAATGTAGTAGCTAAAGTTATCAAAGAAGAGCTACCATTGATCAACCAAATCAAAGCTGGTATGAACTATCAATTTATAAGAAAAGAAGGAAGATAAAAATGAGCAAAATCAATTTAGAGAACCTAACAACGGAACGCAGAAACCAAGAAACTTTTGGATTAGATGAGATGAGTATTTCTCAAGCCGTTCAACTAATGAACAAAGAAGATCAGAAAGTGGCCGCTGCGGTTGAAAAAGAACTGACAAGTATCGAACCAGTGATTGCTAACACGATTGAGTCCTTTAAAAAAGGTGGACGTCTGATTTATATGGGAGCCGGAACAAGTGGAAGACTAGGTGTGTTAGATGCTGCTGAATGCGTACCGACATTCGGTGTAGAACCGGAAATGGTCATAGGTCTAATTGCTGGTGGAGAAGAAGCAATGACTGTAGCTGTCGAAGGGGCCGAAGATTCTTATGAGCTAGGGCAAGAAGATCTAATCAAGCTGAATTTGACAAAAAATGATATAGTTATTGGTATCGCAGCTAGCGGTCGTACACCATATGTGATCGGTGGATTAGATTACGCAAAATCGATCGGTGCTGTCACAGGAACGATTTCTTGCAATAAACAAGCCGAAATCAGTAAACACGCGGATTTCCCAATCGAAGTCGATGCAGGTCCAGAATTTTTGACAGGCTCTACTCGATTGAAGTCAGGAACAGCACAAAAACTTATCTTGAATATGATTTCTACTATCAGTATGATTGGTATAGGTAAAGTATTCAATAACTTGATGGTCGATGTCAAACCAACAAATGAAAAACTAATCGAACGCTCAAAACGAATCATCATGCAAGCGACAGAAGCTGATTACGAAACAGCTGAAAAGTACTTTGAAGAAGCAGATCAAAATGTTAAGCTGGCTATCGTCATGATTTTGACAAATAGTGATAAAGAGGAAGCTCAAGCAAAATTAGCTGAAGCAAACGGATTTGTAAAAGGGACCTTATGAGGGGGAAAAGACCATGGCAAAAAACGAACTGACTTTGGAAGAACTGGCAAAACAAATTTATAAAGGGGCAGGCGGCATGGGCAATGTAGAAAGCATTGTCCACTGCATGACTCGTGTGCGTATGAAGATCATCAATGATGATCTTGTAAATGTCTCTGAATTAAAAGCGATTCCAGGAGTGCTTGGTGTAGTAGAAGATGAACAGCTTCAAGTCATCATCGGACCTGGGAAAGTGAACAAAGTAGCACAGCAAATGGTTGATTTGGCAGGCGTGAAATTAGGAGAAAAACTTTCTTCTGTAAGTGCAGCTACAGCAAATTCATCAGCATCTGGAAAAGACCGTGTAAACGAACGGGCACAAGAAATGAAAGCGGCACAAAAATCGAAACAAAAACCATCTAAAATCAAATCGGTATTAAAAGACATTTCTAATATCTTTGTGCCAATGATTCCTGCATTTGTCGGTACTGGGATCGTGGCAGGGATTGCCGCAGTTTTAGCAAACTTAGTCACAGCCGGAACACTTGATGCAGCAACATGGCAACAATATATCGATGTGATGAACATCTTGAAAAACGGGATGTTTAGCTACCTAGTTATCTATACAGGTATCAATGCTGCACAAGTTTTTGGTGCAACACCAACTCTTGGTGGAGTTATCGGGGCCGTTGTGATGCTGACAGGGATGAATCCGGAAGCACCACTGAAAAACTTATTTACTGGTGAAGCTCTTGCAGCTGGACAAGGTGGGATCCTAGGTGTCATCTTCGCTGTTTGGCTATTGTCAATCGTTGAGAAAAAACTGCATAAAGTAGTACCTGATGCGGTAGATATCATCGTTACACCAACTCTTTCATTGATTGCCATCGGTCTGATTGAAATTTTCTTCATCATGCCTTTAGCAGGTTTCATTTCTGATGGCATGGTCGGTGGGATCAACTGGGTACTTGGCGTTGGTGGAGCATTTGCCGGCTTCGTTCTAGGCACATTATTCTTGCCGATGGTTATGTTCGGACTGCATCAAATTTTGACTCCAATCCATGTGCAAATGATTGATGAAACTGGTCGTACGCTATTGCTTCCAATTCTTGCGATGGCTGGTGCAGGACAAGTGGGTGCAGCATTGGCATTATGGATTCGCTGCAAAAAAGATAAAGAATTAACAGAAATGATCAAAGGAGCTTTACCAGTCGGGATCCTAGGAATCGGCGAACCATTGATTTACGGAGTAACATTACCTCTAGGACGCCCATTTATTACTGCTTGTATCGGTGGAGGTATCGGCGGGGCAGTGATCGGAATGATCGGAAATGTCGGGGCTATCGCTATTGGACCTTCAGGAGCCGCTTTGATCCCATTGATCTCTGACGGTAAATGGTTAGGCTACATCCTTGGATTATTGGCAGCTTATGCTGGTGGCTTCGTTGCTACATTCTTCTTCGGTATTCCTAAAGACCGTTTAGAAAAAGAAGAATTAGCGACTGAAACAGCCACAGTAAATGAAGTGCCTGAAAAAGTAGTACCTCAAACTTCAGCTGAAAGTGTGACTATCCTCTCATCAGTTGCTGACGGAACAGTTGTTTCTTTAGATAAAGCAAGTGATCCAGTTTTTGCACAAAAGATGATGGGTGAAGGCTACTTTGTAGAACCAGAAAACGGACATATCTATTCTCCAGTTACTGGGGTAGTCAGCTCTGTCTTCCCAACGAAACACGCTATTGGGATCACAACGCCAAATGGTTTAGAAATCTTGCTTCATATGGGAATCAACACAGTTGACTTAGGCGGTACGCCATTTGATGTGAAAGTAACAGAAGGGCAGCAAGTGACACCTGATACGCTTGTAGCAGAAGCTGACTTAGAAGCGATCAAAGCAGCAGGCAAAGAAACATCCATGATCGTCTTGGTAACCAATATGGATCGTGTAAAAAACTTTGTCTTGGAAAAAACAGGTAAAGCAAAAGCAAAAGCACCTGTGATGGATGTCAAAGCTTAATATGATAGAAACAATAGAAACGAAAGAAGAAACTGAAATCTATTTTTCAGCTTCTTCTTTTTTATTATTTATTGTTTTCTGCTAAAATCTGATAAATTCGTGTCACATCAGATGGTGTTCCCCGTAATTCATAATCTGCCAAGAAAGGAAAGCCAAATGTTTGTGCATATTGTTTGGCTGTTAGACAATACTGATTATTGAAGTTTTTATTTCCGCTACCGACTACACCAAGACAAAGTTTATGATTGTCTTCATGTTCCAGATATTCACGCATCGTTTCGGTCAAGATTTCTGTATCACCGTTATCTAAACCATTTCCGCCGTCTAAATAAGTAGGAACGAAAGTAAAAAATGGTTCTGTTTCTTTCGTAAAATCACTATTTTCATGGATTTCTTTTAAAGTAACTTCAGGATTGACAGGATCTTCTGCATGCATTTTTTCAGCATATTCTGCTAGATGTTTGGCAAAGGCACGCGTATTTCCTGAAATCGATATATATAAAATGTTCATGGATCATCCTCCAATTCTTTCCTTTTAGTATAGCATCTTTTTTAAGTTTTTTGGTGGTGTAATTTGGAAAGGGACTAGGCGCTTTGCTTGTATAATGAGAAAAAAGCCGGTAGAATTATATTTCTATTAAAGTTTTTATTAATTAAGTAAAAATAAAAAAGGTTTGTTATACTTTTTGATAAAAGCGGTTTTATTTTGGAGGATGCTTACATGGATACAGAGCAACAGAAAAAAGGAATTGGTTTAATTCCACTTGCTGCCTTAGTAATTGGTTCAGCGATTGGAGGTGGCGTATTTGGTATTATGACGGACATCTCCGGATCGGCTGGCGGCCCAGCTATTTTCAGTTGGGTACTCGTAGGAACAGCAATGTTGATGCTCTCCTTGTCGATCAATAATATCAATAAAAAACGTCCAGATTTAAAAGGCGGGATCTTTAGTTACGCAGAAGAAGGTTTTGGCCGTTTCGCTGGTTTTATCAGCGGTTGGGGTTACTGGCTCACATGCTGGTTAGGCAACGTAGCTTTTGCAACATTGTTGATGAGCGCATTAGGATATTTCTTCCCAGTATTTGAAGGTGGGCAAAATCTGGCATCGATCGTGATGAGTACAGTCTTTTTATGGGGATATGCATGGCTAGTGAATCGGGGAGTCGAAAATGCTAGTTTCGTCAATGCTATCGTCACATTCTGTAAATTAGTGCCATTATTTTTATTTATTGTAGTAGCTATCAGCACGTTTTCGATCCAACAATTCATTGATAACTTTTCTAGCGACATTATATTGAATGCGAATGGACAGCCGATCCCGTTTTCCAGTCAAGTATTGAGTTGCATCATGGTGATGCTTTGGGTATTTGTTGGTATTGAAGGAGCCTCTGTCGTAGGTTCACGAGCAAAAAAACAATCAGATGTTGGGAAAGCAACGATTCTAGGGATATTCGGCTTGATTATTATTTACGTCTTGGTTTCCATGCTTCCATATGGGACAATGACGATGAATCAGCTGCAAACGATCAAGGCGCAGCCTGCTATGGGCTATGTGTTTGAAATGATGGTTGGTAAATGGGGAGCAGTCGTGATCAACGGCGGTTTGATCATTTCTTTAGTTGGTGTTTGGCTCTCATGGACGATCTTACCGATTGAAACAATGGGAAACATGGCTGAAGACGGACTTTTGCCTAAAGCATGGGGAAAACTCAACAAAAATGGGGCACCAACTTATGCTATCGTATTGACGACGTTATGTACGAATGTCTTTTTACTTTCATTATTATTCACTGACAGTGCTTATAACTTTGCTTACACACTTGGTACAGCAGCTATTTTCTTCACGTGGCTTTTCTTAGGATTGTACCAAATGAAACTTTCTTATCAGCGGAAAGAATGGGTCCAATTTTTAGTAGGGCTTTTAGCAAGTGCCTTTCAAGTATGGGCTATGCTAGTCGTAGCCTTTAATGAAGTAATGCTTGTTCTTGTTCTTTTCTTGCCAGGCATTTATTTTTACCTCAAAGCACGTAAGGAGCAAAACGAGCCTGTACAACATATCCACTTAGATAAGATTTTACTTATAGGTGTGACGATGGTCGGAGTGATTGCAATGGTTTTATTTGCCACTGGGATGCTTCACGTATAGAAGTATAAAAGAAGTATAAAGAGAGGTTGTGAGCCTGTCGTTTATTCAAAAACATACTAGGAAAGGAGCTGTGACACAAATGTTGTCACAGCTCCTTTTTCAGAATAAACGGTGTTTAAGAGACAGCCAATCGGCAATAAGGCTGAACGTCTCTTTC
Organism: Enterococcus sp. H57; assembly: GCF_003112495.1. Taxonomy (NCBI): domain Bacteria; kingdom Bacillati; phylum Bacillota; class Bacilli; order Lactobacillales; family Enterococcaceae; genus Enterococcus; species Enterococcus sp. H57. Next base: position 2,526 of record NZ_BEHC01000018.1, on the reverse strand, counting down.
ACAGCCTCTTTTTTGATGAGTCATCATACATTTTTTCGCTTAAATACGAGATATCCTAATGCTAAGAACAAAACGATGTAAGCTAAATTACCGAATAGCATTTGATTAGTAGAAAGATGAGTCAATTGCTTCATGATCTCTTCGTTTCCAATTTGGTTTTGCAGATTCAACATACTGATCGGATTCCATTTGATCCACTCCCATTTTTGGATGAGTGCAATAAGGATACCAGATATGATTGACGAAGCAAAATAAAAGACGATTCCTGCTGAGATGGATGCACCGGAACTATTGATAAAGCAAGCAATCATCAACACTAAACTTAAAATCAGCCATAAACCGGTATAACTACCCAAAGTATAAGTGAACAAGCTTTGGATCAGTGTTTGACCAGTAGAAACCTTCTCCGTGAAGGAAATCGAAGGGAAAAGAATCAGTTTCATCAACACAGTGACAATAATAGCTAAAAGGTATAAATAAACAGAATAAATAACTAATGTGATCCATTTGCTTACTAATATTTCTCCTCGAGAATACTTTCGATAAAGGAGATTTTTCAATGTACCATATTGTGCTTCCATCGAAATGATCGTGCTTGCAGCTGCAATCATGATAAAGACAATCCAAGATGTGGCACTAAAAAGCTGAGCAGTCATTTCAACTGGATCAATGATCGTCGTGTATTTTTTGGCTAGAAGTGCTGTTCCTATGAGCAAAACAACTAATAGAACAGATAAAACAGCAGTTGACTTTTTCTTGATCAATTTAAATAATTCTTGTTTTACAAGCAATGTCATTTTTCTTCTTCCCCCTTTACTGAATCCAGAATTTCCAATAGAGAAGATTCCAAATCATTCGTCAGATGCTGGACGTCTGTCACATGGATATTTTGTGCAGACAATAGCTGGATCACGGTTCCTAATAATTCTTCGTTTTCTTTTAAAAGCTTGATTTTATCAGGATCTTCCAAAGTATATCCAGCTTCTGTCAAGATCGTTCGAGCAGCTAGATCATTTGTTGTAGAGATAACGATGAAATCTTGCGCTGTTTGGTTCAATTCAGCCATTGTACATTGTTTGATGATCTTTCCTTGATTGATCAGGATCAGCTCATCGACCATTTTTTCAAGCTCGCTGAGTAAGTGACTGGAGATCAAGAAAGAGGTGCCCTGAGTAGCCAAGTCGGTAATGATTTTTCGCACATCTCTTGTTGCTTGTGGATCCAAACCGTTCATCGGCTCATCTAAAATAACGATAGACGGATGGTTCAGTAAGGCAAGAGCAATTCCCAATTTTTGTTTCATTCCCAACGAGTAGGATTTCGCTTTTTTGTGAATGTACTTTTCCATCTTGAGCTGATTCACGATAGTGTCGATAGCAGATACATCGTTGGTTTCAGAGAATAACTTCAGATGATCATAGCCTGTTAAGAATGGATAGATACCCGGGTATTCGATCAATGCTCCTACTTGTTCCAACCCTTTATGACTAGAGGGAGAAATCTCATTTTCACCAATACAGATTGTTCCATCTGAGTAATGGATCAGTCCTAAAATAGCTTTCATGATCGTTGTTTTTCCAGCGCCATTAGGACCTACTAATCCAACGATTTTGCCAGGGGATAAGCTAAAACTGACATCGCTGAGGGCTTGTTTGTGACCAAAGTTCTTGGATAATTCTTGGACCGAAAGACTTTTCAAAAATATTCACTCCTTTTCTATAGATAGTACAAGCATACACCTGATGAGTGGAGAAGTCGCTAGGTCATTGGACTTATTTCTTATTTTTTCATAAAAAAATTGAATATTAAATAAAAAGGCTTATTTTTTCTGATCAGTACTTATTCCAAGTGTCTAGTGGCCGCTAGTAATCTTGATGCCAATGATACTGATGAGTAGCATCCCCACAAAGAACCAAGTGGAAAGATTCAGCTTATCATGAAACAAGACCACACCAATTATGACCGAACCAACTGCGCCAATCCCTGTCCAGATAGGATAAGAGAGACTCATCGGCAAACTTTTGATTGCCTTTGACAAAAAGTAAAAACTAGCAATCATGCCAATCACTGTGTAAAAAGAATAATTGATTTTAGAAAAACCATCACTCCATTTCATCATCGTTGACCAGAATACTTCCAAAATTCCTGCTATGATTAATTCCATCCATGCCATACTTACATTCCTCCTTAACTATAAAAAAATACACAAAAAGAGGAAAATCATCCCTTCAAAGACCTAATGGAATGATCATCCTCTTTATCCTACCCGGTGGCAGATCGTATATCTTTTTCTGTAGTATAGCACACCTATCCAGATATCGGCAATCTCATACTTTTTAGTAAAGTGTACCAAGCACTGACGGATATATCGTTAGCGGAAAAGAAGATGAATGCTTTGCAATTTCATAGAAAGAAGTTGTTATTTATTAATCACGCCGTTTGTATAATTAAGCGAGACAAATAAAAAAGCCATTTATGTTACACTCAAATTGTAATACCCGCTAAAGCATACAAGGAGAGTGAACA